>DAIESZ010000241.1 GCA_027346035.1 Propionibacteriaceae bacterium | reverse complement strand
CGTGCTCTCCGCCGCGCGGTAGACGATGTCCTGCTGGTCGGCGACCACGACCGTGCCGTCCTGCTCGATCTCGCTGCGGGTGGTCACGAAGGTCAGGGGCCCGGAGCGACCCTGCTTCTCGACGGAGCTGACCACGCGGGTCGTGCGCGTCGCCGGGGCGCCGAACCGCAGCGTGCCGTATGCCGTGACCCGGCCCCCGGCGAACATCCGCAGTCGTCCGGGGCCGGGCGGCGCCGGCACCCCGGTCAGCGGGTGCCCGTCCGGGCCGAGCTCGCTCTGGGCGCGCCGCTCGAGCAGGTAGATCCAGTGCCAGAGGGGGGCCAGGCCCTCGGCGGCGGGTGGGGGCTCGATGTCGAGCACCCCGGCAAGGGCCTCCGCGGGGTCGGGGGTGATGAGCTCCGTGCGCCGGACCGTCGGGCCGGGCGAGGTGCTGTCGGTCATGAGCGTCCTCTCTGTGGCGTGTCGGCCTGCGAGCCGAACTCCGCTCGCAGCGCCTCGGTGTGCTGACCGAGGGTGGGAATGGCGCCCATCGCGGCTTCCCGACCCGTGACGCCGACCGGCGGCAGCAGGGAGCGCACCGGTCCGGCGGGGGAGTCCACGTCACGCCACCGGTCGCGGGCCGCGAGCTGCGGGTGCTCGGCGAACTCCGCCATCGTGCGCATCCGGGCGTTGGCGATACCGACCTGCTCGAGCAGTTCGCTCACCTGGTCGGCGGTGAGGCTCGCGATGGCGTCCTCGATGATGCCGGCGAGCTCAGTGCGGTGCCTGACCCGGTCAGGATTGCTCCGGAAGCGGGGATCCCGCGCAAGCTCCGGCTGGCCCAGGACGCGATCGCAGAGGACCGCCCACTCGCGCTCGTTCTGGATGCCGATGAACACCTGGCCGCCGTCGCCTGCGTGGTGAGGGCCGTAGGGGGCGATGCTCGCGTGTTCGGCGCCGGTGCGGGGCGGAGGAGTGCCGCCGTACTGCGCGAAGAGGTAGGGCTGGCTCATCCACTCCCCGAGGGCGTCGAGCATGGCGACCGAGAGGTTGGTGCCCTCGCCCGTGCGTTCGCGTTCGTAGAGGGCGGCGAGGATGCCGCTGTAGGCGTACATCCCCGCGGCGATGTCGGCGACGGAGATGCCTGCCTTGGCCGGACTCTCCGGGGTGCCGGTCACGGACAGCAGGCCGGTCTCGCACTGGACGAGCAGGTCGTAGGCCTTCTTCGTCCGGTAGGGCCCGTCGTCGCCGTACCCGGAGATCGAGCAGGTGATGAGCCCGGGATGTCCGGCGCGAAGTGTCTCGCCATCGAGTCCGAGCCGCGATGCTGCCCCCGGCGCGAGGTTCTGCACGAACACGTCCGCGCGTCCGATCATCGCGGTCAGCAGAGCCCGGTCGGCGGGGTCCTTGATGTCGAGGACGATGCTCTCCTTGCCGCGGTTGAGCCAGGCGAAGTAGCTCGAGAGCCCTTTGACCGTGTGGTCGTAGCCCCGGGCGAAGTCGCCGGCGGCGCGCTCGACCTTGATCACCCGCGCACCCAGGTCGGCCAGCTGCCGGGTGGCGAAGGGTGCCGCGACGGCCTGCTCGAGCGAGACGACGGTGAGTCCATCGAGTGCGCCCATCACCGCTCCTGTGCCGGCCCGGCGGACAGCTCGGCCTGGGCCAGGATGCGCTGGGCACGCTCGAGCACCGGCACGTCGACCATCTGGCCGTCCACCCGCGTGGCGGCTCCCGCACCGGCCGCGCCGACGAGGCGGCGGGCGTGCTCGATCTCCGCGGCCGTCGGGCTGAACGCCGCGTTCACGGGCCCGACCTGTTGGGGGTGGATGCACAGCTTGCCCCCGAACCCGAGGCGACGCGCCTTGACAGCGTCCCGCGCGGCTGCCTCGGGGTCGTCGAGGGCGACCGTGACCCCGTCCACCGGCTGCCCCAGCCCGCCGACCCGGGAGGCCACGACCAGACCGGAACGGGCGTAGAGCAGCGCCTCGTCGTCGTCGGCCGTGCCGGCGTCGAGCGCGAAGTCGATGGCGCCGAAGGCGAGCCGCACGACACCGGGGCTGGACGCGAGCTCGACCGCGCGATGCAGGCCCAGTGCTGTCTCGACGAGCGCGACGAGGGGTATGCCGCCGAGCCGGGTCGCGAGGCGGGCCAGCGCCTCGGGGCCCTCGGCCTTGGGCACGAGCACGGCCTCGAGACCGGACAGGCCCGACAGCGCGTCGCAGTCCGCGGCATACCACTCGGTGTCGACGGAGTTGACGCGTACGGCGGCGCGCCCACCGGCGCCCAGCCAGTCGGAAACGGCGCTCCGGGCCGCCTCCTTCTGCTGGGGCGCGACCGCGTCCTCGAGGTCGCACACGACGAGGTCGGCGCCGCTCGCGGCGGCCTTGGCGAACCGGTCGGGCCGGTCGCCGGGCACGAACAGCATCGTGCGCGCCACAGCGGGCGCGGACCGGGCCGACGGGACGCTCACGGGGCCACCGTCCCGCGGCCGATGAGCTGCCGGGCGATGACGTTGCGCTGGATCTCGTTGGTGCCCTCGCCGACGATCATGAGCGGTGCATCGCGGAAGTAGCGCTCGACGTCGAACTCGGTGGAGTAGCCGTAACCGCCGTGGATCCGGACCGCGTCGAGGGCGATCTGCATCGCCGTCTCGGACGCGAAGAGCTTCGCCATGCCGGCCTCCATGTCGGCGCGCTCGCCGGAGTCATAGCGCCGCGCGGCATAAAGGACGAGCTGTCGCGCGGCGGTGAGCTTGGTGACCATGTCGGCGAGGTAGTTGCCGATCGACTGGTGCTTCCAGATCGGCACGCCGAAGCTCTCCCGTTCCTGGGCGTAGCGCAGCGAGTCCTCGAGGGCCGCCCGCCCCACGCCCAGCGCCCGCGACGCCACCTGGATCCGGCCGATCTCCAGGCCGCGCATCATCTGCCCGAACCCCCGACCCTCCTGCTCGCCGAGCAGCGCCGAAGCCGGGACGCGGAAGTCGTCGAAGGCCAGCTCACAGCTCTCGACCCCCTTGTAGCCGAGCTTGGGCAGGTCGCGCGAGAGGGAGAACCCGGGCCCCTTCTCGGCGAGCAGGATGCTGATCCCGCGGTGTGCCGGCTCGGCCGACGGGTCGGTCTTGCAGAGCAGGGCGATCAGGCCGGCCTTGCGGGCGTTGGTGATCCACGTCTTCGACCCGTTGACGACGTAGTGGTCGCCGTCGCGCCGCGCGGTCGTGCGCATGGCCTGCAGGTCAGACCCGCCGCCCGGCTCCGTCAGGGCCATGGTCGCCCGCAGCTCGCCGGTCGCCATCCTCGGCAGGTAGGCGTCCTTCTGCTCCTGGGTGCCGTGGTCGAGGATGAGCTTGGCCACGACCGTGTGCCCGCCCATCGCCCCGGCCAGACTCATCCAGCCGCGGGACAGCTCCTCGGTGACCAGTGCGTAGCACGGCGTGCTCACCTTCACCTCGCCCCACGGCTCCGGGATGGCGAGGCCGAAGATCCCCAGCTGCTTCATCTGCTCGATCAGCTTCTCCGGGTAGGTGTTGCTGTGGTCGAGCTCGCGGGCGACCGGCCTGACGTCACGGTCGACGAAGGCGCGCACCGTCTCGACGACGGCCCGCTCCTCCTCGTTCAGCCCTTCCATGGGAGTGCCGGGATGCGGGGGACTGGTGGGACTCATGGGGCTCGGTCCTCTCGTCGTGGTGGTCGGGAGCGCCGCAGGCGGACGCGGTACGTGTAGCGCTCGGGGTGGAAGTGGCTCACGGCGAGCTCCACGGGGGTCCCGGCGCCGTCGAGGTAGGTGCGGTCGACTCGGAGGACGGCCGCACCCTCCGCGAGGCCCAGGGCCGCCGAGGCGTCGGGTGGCGCAGACGCGACGGCGATGCTCTGTTCCGCCTCCGCGATCGGCTCGTCGAGCAGCTGGTCCAACAGGCCGATGACGGTGACCGTGCTCGTGCGCCCGGGGCCCGCCAGCTCGGGGGCCTCGGCCAGTCGCCGCCCCACGGCGGGCGGCAGGTGGACGCGGGTGTGCCCGAAGGGCCGTCCGTCGTGGAGGCGCACGAAGCTCGCGGTGAAGACCCGGTCGTCCGGCAGGTGCAGCCGCCCCGCCGCCGCGGGGTCGACGCTTCCGGTCAGCGGGTCGAGGACCTGCAGGGCACTGTCCGCGGACAGGGCCATGAGGTCCTCGATTGAGCCGAGCTGCCGGATGTAGCGCCCGTCGCCGCTCGCCGGGAACGTGCCCCGGCCGGGCACCCGCACGACCAGACCCTCGGCGACGAGGTCCTGGAAGGCCCGACGCACCGTCTGCCGGCTGACACCGTAGCGGTCGCAGAGCTCGGCCTCTGTCGGCAGCGGCACACCTGCGGCGAAGGAGTCACCCGCCAGGGCCGTGCGCAGGTCGTCGGCGACCCGTCGGAACGCGGTCTGCCTCTCGGCGCTCGACACGCGGCCTCCTCGCAACGGCCCTTTGCAGAATATGTACGGCCATTTAGGCACACGGGTGCCCAGTCGTCAATCACCGTGTCGCCCACCGGGACCAGACGTGTCGTCCGCCCCCGTCCGTCCGACTCGCCGGATCGTCACCACGCCCAGGGCCAGCAGGAGCAGACCGCCGAGCGAGACGAGCACCCAGCCGCCCACCCAGCCGGCAACGATCGCGGTGGGATAGCCCACGGCATACGCCAGCCCCGCCAGCACGATGAGCCAGGCCTGGGTTCGGTTGGGCCGGGGCAGGTCCTCCATCAACCGATCTTCTCCCCGCCTGCCCAGGCGACGGCCGCTTCGACGTCGCGCGCCGTCCACGACGCCGCACCGGGGGAGGCGAGGTTGGTCCGGCCCTCGTCGTTGAGGAAGGCCCGGAGGGTGGGTGGTGGCTGAGCCCCGCCCGTGGCCGCCGGCCCCACGGTGAGCCAACGCTCCCGTCCCTGGCGGTCGATGACGAAGACGACGTCCTGATGCATGACGGCGTAGGTGAGCGGCTCGCCGGTGAGCCAGTCCCTGGGGTACGGAGGGTGGTCGGGGGTCCGGCCGTAGGCGACCCCGAAGAACTGCCAGAGCCGGGCCACATCGGCGGGACGCCCGGTCGCGAAGCGCCAGTTCTCGCGAGCACCGAAAAGGCGTTGGTATGCCGCGAGCCGAGGTGGCGTGTCGCGCTCCGGGTCGACGGTGACCTCGAGGACCTCGACCTGGCTCCCGAGGCCCGCCCGTCTGGCAGCATCGGCGACATCCCGCAGCGTGACGCTCGTCATCGGGCACACCTCCTGACACGTCGTGAGGAAGTCGCTGAGCACGACGACCTTCCCGTGCAGGGACTCGAGCGTGAAGGGCCGGCCCAGGTGGTCGCGAAGCGGCAGCGAGCTGACGGACTGGGGCACCGCCCGGCTCACGACGGTGCCGCTGGCCGGTCCGTCGGCGCGCGCAGCCGTCGCGTCGGGGGCCGGGCCCGGCGAGGCGCACGACGTGAGCAGCAGGCCCCCCAGGACAGCGACCGCCAGCTCGCGCGCCCGTGCGGCTGTCCTCACGTGTTCGGCTCTCGTGCTGGGGGGCCGCCCGGTGGGTCCGCGGCGTGCAGCCGGCTGAGGTAGTCCTGCCACGCGGTCAGCCCGGCGTCGGCAGCCGCGGGTGGCGGCTCCTCCGGCATCGTCGCCGTGCTCGCCGTGGTGCTCGACGGGCGCGCCGGCTGGGCGGTCTGGGCCGCCTGGGACTCCTCGGAGATCAGCTTGTGCCAGATGTAGATCCCGTAGGCCGCGATCAGCGGCCACTCGATCGTGTACACCCAGCTGAGCGAGTTGCCGCCCAGGGCGCGGCTGAGCTCGAAGGCGCCTGCACTGAGACACAGCACGACGCCCGCGACGGTGGCACCGGTCAGGCGGCGGGCCCGTCGCGACACGGGGCGACGCGGCTGCCTGGCGGTCATGGGACACCGGCCGGGCGGCCGTCCAGGACCTGCGGGTCGAGGCGCTGCGCCTGGCGCTCCTCCGCCCGCAGCCACACGGGGACGGCCAGGGCCACCCAGCCAACCTCGACGACCATGCCGAGGCACCACATGAGGGCGCCCGCCAGCTGCTGGTCCGCCAACGGGTCCGGTCCGAAAGTCCGCGCACCACTGAGGTAGGCGGGGTAGAGGACACTGCGCGCGGTGTAGATGAAGAAGCCGGCCATGGTCATCGGCCCAGCCATGAGGAAGAGCGAGAGCACCCGCACCAGCGGTGCCGGGCCGTGGGGCACCGGGTTGGACCCGAGGAGCGGGTAGTAGAAGATGACCGCCACCGTGAGGTAGAGCGGATGCTCGACGTAGTCGTGCACCAGCGGGTGCTCGATCGCGTAGTTGTAGAAGGGTGAGAAGTGCGTGCCGAGCACGGTCCCTGCAAAGAGGGCCCACCCCACGGCCGGCCGAGTGAGCCATCGAGCCAGCCGGCTCCGGAGGAGAGGCACCACGCACTGGCGCCGAAGCCGAGGTGGGCTCGCTTCGAGCAGGAGCAGCACGGGCGCGCCGATCACGACCAGTGGCGCGGCAACGAGCATGAGGACCAGGTGCTGAAGCATGTGAGCCGTGAAGAACGTGCCGTCGAGCGCTCCCGCGGGCCCCACGATGGCGAACAGGCCGCTGAGGACCCCTGCCACGTATGCCGCGGTGCGGCGGCCCGCCCAGCCGGCCGCCCTCGACGCGGTGACCTTCCGGACGCCCACGCCATAAGCGAGGAGGGTCACCGTGGCGAGCAGGATCGGCACGGGCGCAAACACCCACGCGTCCATCACCTCGCGCCACAGGGCCATGGGCGCAGGCTAATTCCGCTAATCCTCGCGAACCTGTGAGCAGTCTGGGAGTCGCCTACGAATTGGCTGCAAATCCGACACTTTCGCTACGAGACAGGTTGAACTGCCGGGTTCCGGGGGCCAGTGTGCGTTACGTCACAACGTTGTGACGGCCTCGGGGAGAAGGTATGGGGGCGCATGAAGAGTGTCGTAGGGGTCGGCGCCACGGTCCTTGCCGGTGCAGTCGCACTGGGACTGACAGGCGCCGCTGTGTCTCACGCCCAGAGCGATCCGCCGCCGCTGACCGCGGTAGTGCGCGGAACGGCGCAGACGCCTCAAGGCAGCGTGCCGCACGCCTACCTCGAGCTGCAGACGTGGCCCGACAGCATGGCGGGCCCGCACGGCCCGGACGGTGGCACACATCCGGACTGGGTCACCTACGGGCCATCGACCCACCTGGTGCTGCCCGCACACAGCCTCGTCACCATCACCATCAAGCAGTACGACACCGGCGGGGAGATCACCAAACCCTACTTCGCCAAGGTCCACGGCACGGTGGGCGGCACAGAGAACGTCGACGGCAAGGACGTGACCGAGATCGACTCGAAAGCCGTCGGCCACACGTTCACCCTGCACAGTCTGGCCGAGAGCGGGCAGGACGAACTCTTCGTCAGCGCGCCGCTGCCCGCGGTGGCCGACGACGCGAAGAACCTCGCCAACGGCTACCCCCAGCCCCACGTCGTGACGTTCACGTTCCTGACGAAAGGACCCGGAGAGTACGTCTTCAACTGCGAATACCCCTGCGGTGACGGCACCTACGCCAACTTCGGGAACGCGATGTCCACTCGCGGCTACATGTCCGGCACCGTGACGGTGACCGCATGAAACCGGTGCGCGCGCGCCCGGCGTGGCGCCGTCCCCCCATATTCCCCATCCTCGTCATCTGGGCCGTCCTCACGCTGCTCCTGCTGCTGTTCGCGCCGATCCCGGCTCGGCTCATGGGTCAAGCGGCCTCGCCGACGATGCAGGAGATCGAGACGACGGTCACGTGGTTCACCGGGCTCTCGGCCCCCGTGGCCGCGTTGGTATGGGCCATCCTGCTCTACTCCGCGTTCCGCTGGCGGCACCGCGGCTCCGAGCCGCCCATGGAGGACGGCTACCCGCTCCGCGACAACCGCCGGGTCTTCACCGTCTGGCTCCTCGGGTCCGGGGTGCTCTGCCTGGTCCTACTCGTCTGGGGACTCGTCGTCATCGCACCGAGGACGGCCGAGGCCAACCCGGCACAAGAGCCCATCGTCGTCGACGTGACCGGCCAGCAGTGGGCTTGGAGCTTCACCTACCCGGACGAGGGAAACAAGGACTCCAGCGATCTCTACCTGCCCGTGGGTCAGACGGTCGCCTTCCGAGTCACCTCCAAGGACGTCGTCCACTCCTTCTGGCTCGTCCAGCTCGGGATCAAGGTCGACGCCAATCCCGGCGAGACGACGGTG
This sequence comes from Propionibacteriaceae bacterium, assembly GCA_027346035.1. GTDB lineage: Bacteria > Actinomycetota > Actinomycetes > Propionibacteriales > Propionibacteriaceae > JAJYQH01. The sequence goes on along the minus strand of DAIESZ010000241.1, from coordinate 2,289 downwards.
GCGACCGTGCGCCCCACGCAGATCGGGACGTTCCAGGTCCGCTGCGCTGATCTGTGCGGCCTCTACCACTCGTACATGCAGACCACCGTCCACGTCGTGAGCGAGGCCGACTTCAACGCCTGGCTCCAGCACCCCGCGGAGACGTCGTCATGATCTCGTCCCAGCCCGACCTGAGGAGGTCATCGTGACGCAGTCCGCCACCGCTGCTCCGTCCCGGCCAGCAGCCCCCGCTGCGGCGGGGGGGCTGATGCGCCGGCTCAACGTGTTCACCGGCATCGTGGCCGGACTGCTCCTCGCCACCGCCACCTGGTGGGTGACGAGCTCGACCTTCCCCACCCTCGACAGCGGAGACCACAAGGACGACGCCGTCACCATCCTCACCCTCGTGGCGTGGGTCGTGGGCTTCCTCGTCGGCGTGGGCGCCTTCGTCGGCCCGGTCCGGTGGCTGCGCGGCAAGGACCTCACGCACGAGGACGAGCTCTATCTCGCCGGCAAGGACCTCGGCGCGTGGCGCTACCTCAAGTTCACGACCGACCACAAGGTCGTCGGGATGCAGTACCTCGTCATCACGATGGTCCTCTTCGCCTGCGGCGGCACGCTCGCGATGCTGATCCGCACCAACCTCATCACGCCGGGATCCCGGTTCGTCGACCCGGCGACCTACAACTCCTTCGTCGGGATCCACGGCATCATCATGGTGATCGCGACGATCGTCATGGTGAGCGGGCCCTTCGGCAACTTCATCCTCCCGATCATGATCGGCGCGAGGGACATGTCCTTCCCGCGGCTGAACGCCCTGAGCTTCTGGCTGCTCTTCGCCGCGGTGCCGGTCCTGCTCTCGGCGCTCGTGCTCGGCGGCATCTCGACCGGCTGGTCCGCCTACGCGCCCCTGGCCGACCAGGCCAACCGGGGCATGGACGCCTTCCTCGTCACGATCGTCACCTTCGCCATCTCGACCGGTGTGGCCGGGATGAACATCACGACCACGGCGGTCAAGCTCCGCGCCCGCGGTATGTCGTGGTCGCGGACGCCGATCTTCGTCTTCGGCACCGTGGCCAGTGTGGCCCTCGGCCTGGTCGCCTTCCCGATGTTCGAGGTGGCGATGATCCTGCTCGGCATGGACCGCGGCATGGGAGCGGGCTTCTACGACGCGTCGATCGGCGGGAGCGCCTGGCTCTACTCGAACCTCTTCTGGCTCATGGGACATCCGGAGGTCTACGTCATCCTGCTTCCGGCGATCGTGGCGCTCATGGAGATCACGCCGGTCTTCACGCGCAAGCCGCTCTTCAGCTTCACGAGTGCGGTCCTCGGGATCGCCGGCATCGCTGGCCTCAGCCTCTTCGTGTGGGCCCACCACATGTACGTCAGCGGCTGGGCGCCGGTGCTCGGCGGTCCCTTCATGGTGACGACCGAGCTGATCTCGATCCCGACCGGCCTGCTCTTCCTCGTCCTGCTCGGGACGCTGTGGCGAGGGCGGGTGTGGATGCGGCTGCCCGTCATGGCGGTCTATGCGCTGCTGTGGAACTTCACCATCGGTGGGATCACGGGCATCTACCTCTCGGACATCCCGGTCGACCAGGCCATGCACGGGTCGATGTTCGTCACCGCCCACTTCCATTACACCCTCATGGGCGCCGGGCTGACCGGCGCGATGGGCGCCCTCGCGTACTGGTTCCCCAAGATGACCGGCCGCATGCTCGACGAGCGGTGGGGAGCGATCGGGTTCTGGGTGGCGCAGGTGGGCTTCAACGTGACCTTCATGGGGATGTTCGCCGTCGGCCTGGCAGCCGAGCCGCGTCGCGTTGCCGACCCCGGGACGTACTTCCACGTCGGCAACCTCGTGTCCTCCATCGGGGCCTACACGATCATGCTCGGGATGCTGACCTTCCTCGGGGCGTTGATCCACTCCTGGCGTGCGGGCGAGGTGGCGGGCGCCAACCCGTGGGGTGCCCGCACGCTGGAGTGGCAGACGCCGACGCCGGTCCCGCTCGAGAACTTCGAGGTGCTCCCGGTTGTCACGGAGGACTTCTACGGCTACAGCGAGAACGGCCACGGGGCTGACGGCGTGAGCCCACCGACGACTCCCGGCGCTCCGCCCGAGCGCGTCGAGGTGGGGGCGCCATGACCGCCCATGCTCCTGTGCTGGCCGAGGGTCACCTCGACCCTGAGTCGGCAGGACGGATGAACAAGCTCGGGGTCGTCCTCCTCATCGTCGGAGACGCGACGTTCACGCACTCGCTCGTGTTCACGTACCTCTACCTCCGGGGGCTGAACACCAACGGCCAGTGG
>DAIESZ010000221.1 GCA_027346035.1 Propionibacteriaceae bacterium | reverse complement strand
CCCCGGCCTGCGAGCCGGTGTAGCTCTTCGCGCTGACCCCGAGGTCGGACAGGGCCATCGCGAGCAGGGCGGCACTCTGCCGCTCACCGGTGGTGAGCAGCATGTCGAGTTCACGGGGTTCGGGCTGGGGGCTCACCCTCTGGGCGAGATCCATCAGGTCGTCGGTGGTGTCGCCCATCGCCGAGATGACGATGACGACCTCGTTGCCGGCCTGCTTGGTCGCGACGATCCGCTTCGCGACGCGCTTGATCGACTCGGCGTCGGCCACCGAAGATCCACCGAATTTCTGGACGATCCGTCCCATCACACCTCCGAACCTCGCGCCCCGCGGCGTCCGATTCACTGTAGCGAACCCTCCCCCCGGCGATGCTCGCCGCGACGCCGGCGGAACCGGCGGACGCCCGACGCCTGCGGGCATGCGCGCCTAAGGTGGGGGGCATGACGATTCGTTGGGGGATCGCGGGAACCGGGCGGATGGCCGACACCTTCGCCGAGGAACTCCGACGGGTGCCCGGCTGCGTGGTCTCCGCCGTGGGATCACGCGACCGAGACCGCTCCTATGCCTTCGCCGCCAGGCACTCGCTGTCCGGCAACGAGCATCAGTTCCGGGCCCACGGCAGCTACCTCGACCTGGCGAATGACCCCGATGTCGACGTCGTCTACGTCGCGACGCCCCACCCCCAGCACAAGGCGGTCGCGCTCACCGCGATCAACGGGGGCAAGGCCGTGCTCGTCGAGAAGTCGTTCACCGCGACGCTGGCAGGCGCTCAGGAGGTCGTCGCCGCGGCCCGCGAGAAGGGCGTGTTCGCGATGGAGGCCATGTGGACCCGCTTCCAGCCGGCCGTCGCGGCCCTGCGTGACGTCGTGGGCACCGGCCGGCTCGGCGAGCTCGTCGGCGTCCAGGGTGACCTGTTCGCCTACCGGGAGTTCGATCCGACCAACCGCCTGTTCTCCCCCGACCTCGGCGGCGGCGCCGTGCTCGACCTCGGCGCCTACATCGTCTCGTTCGCCCAGATGCTGCTCGGGGACCCCAGCGAGGTGCTGGTGAGGGGAAGCAGCTACGCCAACGGCGTCGACGCCTCCGCGAGCTTCCTGCTCGACCACCCCTCGGGGGCCACCGCCACCCTCATGTGCGCGCTCAGCGCCGAGGGTCCCGGGCGGATGATCGTCACCGGCACCAAGGGCTGGATCGAACTGCATCCGCGCTTCCACCACCCCACCCGGTTCACCGTGCACCGCCAGGGCGTCCTCGACCACGACTACGACCTCATGCCGATGGGACGCGGCTACACCCACGAGATCATCGAGGTCAACCAGTGCCTCGCCAACGGGCTGCGCGAGAGCCCGATCATGCCGCTCGACGACACGCTGTCGGTGATGGCCACCCTTCAGACCGCCCTCGACTCGTTGGGCAACCCGCAGCGGGACACCGACCCCGACTGAGGCGGGCCTCCGTTCCCGGCGACTGTCCCGCGGCGGTGACAGGATCACACCATGGGCGATGACGAGAAGGCCACGCTGAAGCGCTACCTGCAGGACGGCCGCGACGCCCTCCTGTGGAAGCTCGACGGATTGGGCGAACGCGACATCCGCACGCCGATGACACCGACCGGCACCAACCTGCTCGGGCTGGTCAAGCACGTGGCCAGTGTCGAACTCGGCTATTTCGGCGGGGTGTTCGAGCGGCCGTCGGGGATCGACCTGCCGTGGTTCGCCGAAGGCTCCGAGGACAACGCCGACATGTGGGCGACTCCCGACGAGACGCGCGAGGTCATCGTCGACCTCTATCACCGGTCATGGAAGCACAGCGACGCCACGATCGACGACCTGCCGCTCGACGCCGCCGGTGCCGTCCCCTGGTGGCCCGCATCGCGGCGCTCGGTCACGCTGCACCGCATCCTCGTCCACATGATCGCCGAGACGCACCGGCACGCCGGCCACGCGGACATCGTGCGCGAGATGATCGACGGCTCCCGAGGGCTGGTGCCCGGGCGTGAGAACATTCCCTCCGATGACGACGCGTGGTGGGCCGGCTACGTCAGCCGGGTGCGCAGCGCGGCCGAGTCGTTCCCGCCCCGACGCTGACGTCGGTGGCGCCGCGGAAGCCAGCCCGCCAGCGTCGCGCCCACCACCACCGCGCCCAGCATGAGCCACATTCCGGCGGTGGCGAACATCACGCTGGTGCCATTACCGAGACCCATCGACAGGTAGAACAGCACCAGCACGAGAGCCCAGACGAGCCCACGACCCATGCCGTGACCCGGTGACGGGGTGTGCGCCCACCACGCGAGAGCCGTCGACAGCACGAGGGCCGGGAAAGCCGTGAGCAGGAACTCCCGATTGAGCCCCGAGGCGAGGTCGGAACCCTCGGACGAGGAGCCGAACGGCAGGGTCACCAGGAGTTCTGCGACCATCACGAGAACGAAGAGCGAGACGCCGAGGCCGGCATCGACAGCGATCCGCTTAACCATCACACACCCCCGTGGGGATCCCGATCCGACGCCTTCAGGCTACGCCGAGGAACCCCGAACAGCCGGGATATCGTGGCCACCATGCCCGCCCTGCCGCCGCACGCGAACGGCCGACCCCCATCGGCGCGCCGGCTCGCCGGCATGCTCGGGGCGCTCGCGCTGCTGGCCCCGGCAGCGCTCACCGGCTGCGCGTCGCAGCAATCCTCCGACACACTCGTGGTGTTCGCCGCCGCCTCCCTCACCCAGGCGTTCCCACGGATCGCGCAGGGCTTCGAGAAGGACCATCCTGGCGTCACCGTGAAGTTCTCCTTCGACGGGTCTTCGTCGCTGGTCGACCAGCTGGCGGGCGGTGCGGACGCCGACGTGTTCGCCTCCGCCGACCAGGTGACCATGCAGCGGGCGGTCGACCAGAAGCTGGTGACCTCGACCCCGCGGGTGTTCGCCACCAACGTGCTCGTGCTGATCACCCCGCCCGACAACCCGGGGCACATCACCGGGCTGAACGCGTCGCTCGCCGGGAGGCGGCTCGTGGTGTGCGCTCCTCAAGTGCCCTGCGGCGACGCGACGCTCAAGCTCGCACGCCTCGACGGCGTCACGCTGAAACCGGTGTCGCAGACGACGAACGTCACCGACGTCGTCGGCGCCGTCACCACCGGCGAGGCCGATGCTGGGGTCGTCTACACCACCGACGCCACCGCCGCCGGGTCGAAGGTGCGCACCATCGCGATCCCCCACAGCGACCAGGTCGTCAACCGCTACCCCATCGCCACCGTCGCCGGGTCGTCCCGCCCCGGCGAGGCACAGGCCTTCGTCGACTACGTCACCTCGCCGGCCGGCCGGGCCGTGCTCTCGTCCTACGGGTTCGGGGCCCCGTGAGCCGCACCCCCGACACCGCGGTGCCGCTGTGGCTGCTCGTCCCGGCGTCCGCCGCGCTCGCGCTGGTGGCGGTGCCGCTGATCGGGCTGATGGTGCGGGTCCCCTGGGCGCGGATCCCCCAGTTGCTCGCCACGCCCGCCGCGCAGGACGCGCTGTGGCTCAGCCTGCGCACGTGCGCGGCGTCCACCGTGCTCAGCCTCACCCTCGGCCTGCCGCTGGCGGTGGTGCTCTCCCGACTCACGGGACACTGGGCGGTGATGGTGCGTACCATCTCCGTGCTGCCGATGGTGCTGCCCCCGGTGGTTGCCGGGCTCGTGTTGCTCATCACCCTCGGCCGCCGCGGCGTCCTCGGCCAGTACCTGTCGGTGTGGGGCGTCGACATCGGGTTCACCACCGCCGCCGTGGTGATCGCCCAGACGTTCGTCTCGATGCCCTACCTCGTGATCACCGTCGAGGGGGCCCTGCGCAGCACCGACCGGGCCCTGGAAGTGGTCGCCGCAACGCTCGGCGCCCGACCCACCATGGTGCTGCGTCGGGTGACGCTGCCCCTCGTGGGCCCGGCGATCCTCGGCGGCACGACGGTCGCGTTCGCCCGGGCGCTCGGCGAGTTCGGCGCCACGCTCACCTTCGCCGGCTCGCTGCAGGGCACCACCCGCACCCTCCCTCTGCAGATCTACCTGCAGCGGGAGACCGACACGAACCAGGCGCTGGCGCTGTCGGTGGTGCTGATCGCGGTGGCCTCGGTGCTCATGGTGGCGCCAACGCTCGTGACCCGGAGGTCACGGTGAGCGGCTCCGCAGCGGCGGCGGGGCTCACCGTGCACGCAACCGTGACGGTCCGCGGCTGCGACCTGCACCTCGACGTGGCGCCCGGACGAACGCTCGCGATCATCGGCCCCAACGGTGCGGGCAAGTCGACGCTCGTCGGCCTCGTGTCGGGAGAACTACGTCCCGACTCCGGGCACGTCCACGGCGCCGGACGTCCCTTTGCCGACGCGTCGACGTTCCTTCCCGTCCACCGCCGCCGCGTCGGCTACCTCGCTCAGCGGGCGTTGCTGCTGCCGCACCTCGACGTGCTCGACAACGTCGCCTTCGGTCCCCGCGCCCGGGGCGCCGGACGCCGCGAGGCCCGCGACCGGGCGCGCGACGAACTGGGCGAGGTCGGCCTGGCCGAC
>DAIESZ010000191.1 GCA_027346035.1 Propionibacteriaceae bacterium | reverse complement strand
GGATCTCGTCGCGGACGACCACCTGGGCGATGCCGCTGGCGTCGCGGAGGTCGATGAACGCGACCCCGCCGTGATCGCGACGGCGTCCGACCCAGCCGGTGAGGGTGACGGTCTGTCCGACATGGTCGAGACGAAGGCTTCCGGCCTGGTGGGTGCGCAGCATCTGCGGTATTCCTCTCGTCGGGCGCCTGCATAGACGGTGCAGGTCGCGGGGTCCGGTACAGACTATCCCGCCCGCGAGCAGGGTCGGTTCAGCGCACCACGCCGGGGCGCAGGTCAGAGGCCGGCGGTGTCCACGACGACGCGTCGGCGGCGACCTGGTCGCCGCTGCGGATGTCCTTGACCTCACCGGTGGCGCCCCCGAACCAGACGAACGGGATGCCACGGCGGTCGGCGTACTTGATCTGCTTGCCGAACTTGTCGGCCCGGGGCGCCACCTCGCAGGGGATGCCCCGACCGCGCAGCGCCGCCGCGACCCGCATCGCGACGTCGCGGGTCTCCTCGGCATCCACCGCGACGAGCACCGCGGAGGGGACCGGCCGCGAGATCTGCAACTGCCCGGCGGCCATGAGGGGCACGAGCAGCCGGGTGACACCGAGCGAGATGCCGACGCCCGGGAAGGTGGTGCGCCCGTCGGTGGCGAGCGAGTCGTAGCGACCGCCCGAGCTCACCGACCCGAGTCGTTCGTAGCCGACGAGTTCGGTCTCGTACACGGTGCCCGTGTAGTAGTCGAGGCCCCGGGCGATGCGCAGGTCGGCCACGAGACGTCCGGGCACCTGGGCGGCGGCCGCCCGCACGACCCGGGCCAGGGCCTCGAGCCCCTCGTCGAGCAGGTCGTTCCGGACGCCGAGCGCCCGGACCTCGCCGATGAACGAGTCGTCGGGCGAGGAGATGCCGGCCAGGCGGACACAGGCGTCGGCCCGGTCGGTGCCGAGCCCCATCTCGTCGACGAGGAGCCCGCGGACGGCGTCGGGGCCGATCTTGTCGTACTTGTCGACCCGCTGCAGCACGCCGTCGGGGTCGTCGATGCCGAGACCCCGGTAGAAGCCCTCGGACAGCTTGCGGTTGTTGACCCGCATGCGCACCGGCGGGACGCCCAGCTCGGTGTGCAGCCGTTCGAGCGCCTCGAGCATCACGAGCGGCGCCTCGACGTCGAAGTGGTCGGGCAGCGCGTCCTGGCCGACGATGTCGATGTCGGCCTGGAGGAATTCACGGTAGCGACCCTCCTGGGGCCGTTCACCGCGCCACACCTTCTGGATCTGGTAGCGCCGGAACGGGAAGGGCAGGTGGCCGGCGTTCTCGAGCACGTAGCGGGCGAAGGGCACGGTGAGGTCGAAGTGCAGTCCGAGGTCGTCGGCGGTGTCGTCGGCGGCGGCGTGCAGCCGCCGCACGACGTAGACCTCCTTGTCGATCTCTCCCTTCCGGGTGAGCTGGTCCATCGGCTCGACCGCACGGGTCTCGATCGGCGCGAAGCCGTGCAGTTCGAACGTGTCGCGCAGGATGCTCAGAACCCGCTGCTCGACCAGGCGGGCGCCGGGCAGGAACTCGGGGAAGCCGGAGATGGGCTTGGGACGCGGCACGATGGTGGATTCCTTCGATCGGGCCCGGCCGCCGTCAGGACAAGGGGGCGGCGTTCGGGGACAGGTACGGGTTGCCGGCACGCTCGCGCGCCATCGTCGTGGCCCGGCCGTGCCCGGGTAGAAGATACGCCGAGGCGGGAAGGGTGCGCACCATGGCGTCGAGGCTTCGTCGCATCGCCGCGGGGTCACCGCCGGGCAGGTCGAGGCGTCCGATCGACCCGGCGAACACGACGTCGCCGGTGAACGTCACGTCGTGTGGCTCCGGGTCGTCGTCGAGCAGGACGCCGGTGAGGCTCAGCAGGGTGCACCCCGGCGTATGCCCGGGCGCACCGAGCAGCGAGAAGCTCACCCCTGCGGGGTCGACGACCGTGTTCCCGGCCAGGTGCTCCACCCGGCGCGGCGCCGGAAGCCGATCGCCCACCAACGGCCAGATCATGGCCGCCAGATCGCGGGACAGACCGTCGAGCGGATGGGTGAGCAGATGCTCGTCGGCGGGGTGGATGTGGACCGGGACGCCGGCCGCGTCGGCGATCGCGGCCGCGTCGGCGACGTGGTCGAAGTGGCCATGGGTGGCGATGACACCCGCGACCCGGAGATGGTGCCGCTCGCACAGGTCTGCCACCACGGGCAGCGCCCCCATGCCCGGATCGATGATCACGGCGTCGACCGGACGCCCGCCCCGACCCTCCCCGGGAGCGACGACGTAGCAGTTGGCCTGCCAGGGGCCGACCACTGCGGGCACGATCAACACCGGCTCAGCTTATCGGGCAAGATGTAGGCCATGAGTGAACCAGCAGGCCCGACCGGCCCAGCCGAATTCGGACGGGTCGATCCCGACGGCACGGTCTACGTCCGAACCTCTGAGGGTGAGCGCAGCGTCGGCCAGGTGCCGGACTCCACGCCGGAGGAGGCCCTGTCGTTCTTCGTGCGCCGGTTCGAGACGCTCGAAGGCGAGGTCGCCCTGTTCGAGGCGCGAGTCGCCGCCGGATCCGTGGGCCCCGACGACGCCCGCAAGCGGATGACCTCACTGCACACCAGCATCCGTGAGGCCAACGCGGTGGGTGACCTGGACGCCCTCGCGGCCCGCCTCGACCGGATCGAGCCGAAGCTCATCGAACTCGCCGACGCCCGGCGGGCCGAGCGGTCCCAGGCCGCCGAGCAGACGCGGGCCGAGAAGGAACGCATGGTCGCCGAGGCCGAGAAGCTGGCCGCCGGCAACGACTGGCGCGGGGGGGTCAACCGGTTCCGCGCCCTGCTCGACGAGTGGAAGGTCCTCCCCCGCATTGACCGGGCGACCGACGATGCCCTGTGGCACCGCTTCTCCACTGCCCGCACCACCTACACCCGTCGCCGCAAGGCCCAGTTCGCCGCCCAGTCGGAGAAGTTCACCGCGGCCAAGCAGGCCAAGGAGGCGATCATCGAGGAGGCGCGGCCACTGGCCGACTCGACCGACTGGGGAGCCACGTCCGGGGCCTTCCGCGACCTCATGACGCGCTGGAAGGCCGCCGGCTCCGCGTCCCGCGCCGACGACGACGCGCTGTGGGCCGAGTTCCGCGGTCTGCAGGACCGGTTCTTCGACGCCCGCAACGCCTCACTCACCGAGCAGGACGGCGAGTTCCGGGCCAGCCAGGAGGCCAAGGAGCAGCTGCTCGCCGAGGCCGAGGCCGACATCCTTCCGGTCGGCGACGTCAAGCTCGCCCGGACGAGGCTGCGTGACTTCCTCACCCGCTACAACCAACTCGGCAAGGTGCCCCGCGACGCGGTGCGCCCGCTCGACGCCCGGGTCCGCGCGCTGGAGTCGGCCGTCCGCGACGCCGAGGAGGCCGAATGGAAGCGCACCGATCCCGAGGCGCGCCAGCGTGCCCAGGACACCGTCGCGATGTTCGAGACCCAGATCGCCAAGCTGCAGGCGCGTGCCGACGCCGCGGAGGCCGCCGGTCGGGGGAAGGACGCCGCGCGCACCCGGGAGTCGATCGCGAGCTACACCCAGCTGCTCGACCAGGCCCGGGCCACGCTCGCCGACTTCGAGCGCTGAGCGCGTCACGCTCAGCGGTCCCACCGGTTTCGGTGGCGCCGGCTACTGGCGCACTCGGTAGACGTCGTAGATGCCGGGTACCTTGCGGATGCTCGCGAGCACGTGGTCGAGATGGCGCGGATCGGGCGACTCGAAGGTGAGCCGGCCCTTGAACGTGCGCTCCTTGGGGCTCGTGTTGATCGCCGCGGAGACGATGTTCACGTGCTGTTCGGCCATCGCCCGGGTGACGTCGCTGAGCAGTCCGGAGCGGTCGAGGCCCTCGATCTGGATCGCCACCAGGTAGGACTGCTGGGGTGATGACGCCCACGACACGGGCAGGATCCGGTCGGGGTTGGCCAGCAGGTTGTTCGCGTTGGTGCAGTCCCGGCGGTGCACACTGACCCCGTCGCCCCGGGTGATCCAGCCGATGATGTCGTCGCCGGGCATGGGAGTGCAGCACCGGGCGAGCTTCACGTAGAGGTCTGGGTCGCCATCGACGATCACGCCGACGTCGTTGTGCGCCCGGCGTCCCCGGTGCCGGGGCGCCGCCAGGATCGGGGCGTCCTCGAACGACTCCTCGGCCGCCGCCTCGTCACCCCCCTCGGTGGCGACCAGCTTCTGCACCACGGACTGCGCGCTCACATTGCTCTCACCGACCGCCGCATACAGCGCGGTGACGTCGGGCAGCCGGAATTCCCGGGCGACCGAGGTGAGGTGCTCGATGGTGAGCAGCCGGTTGAGGGCCAACCCGGATCGGCGCAGCTGCTTGGCGAGCAGATCGCGGCCGTGCTCGATCGACTCCTCGCGACGCTCCTTGGTGAAGTAGGCACGGATCTTGTTGCGGGCCCGGGGGCTCGCGACGAAGTTCAGCCAGTCGCGGCTCGGCCCGGCGTTCTCGGCCTTGCTGGTGAGCACCTCGACGACGTCACCGTTCTGCAGCTTCGAGTCGAGCGGCACGAGCCGGCCGTTGACCTTGGCGCCGATGCAGCGGTGCCCGACCTCCGTGTGCACGCTGTACGCGAAGTCGACCGGGGTCGCCCCGGCGGTCAGGGCGGTGACGTCCCCCTTCGGGGTGAAGACGTAGACCTCGGTGGAGTTGATCTCGTAGCGCAGCGATTCGAGGAACTCGCTCGGATCGTCGGTCTCGTGCGACCACTGGTTGAGGCTGTGCACCCACGACAGGTCGGTCTGCTCGGCGCTCTTCTGGCCCCCGCGCTGGTTCTCCTTGTACTTCCAGTGGGCGGCCACACCGTATTCGGCCCGCCGGTGCATCTCGTGGGTGCGGATCTGCAGTTCGACCGGCTTCCCGTTCGGACCGAGCACGGTCGTGTGCAGCGACTGGTACATGTTGAACTTCGGCACCGCGATGTAGTCCTTGAACCTGCCGGGCAGCGGGTTCCAGCGCACGTGCATGACGCCGAGCGCCGCGTAGCAGTCGCGCGGGGTGTCGACGAGGATCCGCAGGCCGACGAGGTCGTAGATGTCGTTGAACTCACGGCCGCGCACGACCATCTTCTGGTAGATCGAGTAGTAATGCTTGGGACGGCCGTAGACCGTCGCCTTGATCCCGGCCTCCTGGAGGTCCTTCTGCACGATCGCGATGACGTCGCGCAGCTGCCGCTCGCGTTCGGGTGCGTACTGCGCGACGAGATGCACGATCTCGTCGTAGAGCTTGGGTTCGAGGGTCGCGAACGACAGGTCCTCGAGTTCCCACTTGACGGCGTTCATGCCGAGGCGGTGGGCAAGGGGGGCGAAGATCTCGAGGGTTTCGCGGGCGATGCGCACCTGCTTGTCGGGACGCAGGTAGCTGAGCGTGCGCATGTTGTGCAGCCGGTCGGCGAGCTTGATCACCAGCACCCGGATGTCGCGGCTCATCGCGATCACCATCTTGCGCAGCGTCTCGGCCTTGGCCGAGTCGCCGTAGGTGACCTTGTCGAGCTTGGTGACTCCCTCGACGAGCTGGGCGATCTCCTCGCCGAAGTCGGCCTGCAGTTGCTCGCGCGTGTAGGACGTGTCCTCGACCGTGTCGTGCAGCAGGCCGGCGCACAGCACCGGCTCGGTCATGCCGAGTTCGGCAAGGATCGTCGCGACCGCCAGAGGGTGCGTGATGTAGGAGTCACCCGACTTGCGGGTCTGGCCGCGGTGATAGTGCTCGGCGGTGTTGTACGCCCGCTCGAGCAGGGTGATGTCGGCCTTCGGATGATTGGCCCGCACCACCGCGATGAGCGGGTCGAGCACCGCGAGCTGCGGGGCGCGGGACGCGCCCAGCCGGGCCAGCCGCTGCCGCATGCTCAGCCGCGGCTGGTCGGGGCCGGTCGGGCTGAGCTCACCGACCGGGACAACCCCGCTCGTCAGGGGACCGGTCGGTCCGCTGCGCAGCACGGAGCCGGGGCGCGCGGACCCACCTCCGTAGGGTCCGTAGACCTCGTGTGCGTCGGCGGCGTCGACCATGCGCACTCCTGTCAGGTTTCAACCGACCCGGGTGTGTCGAGTGGGTCAAGGATACCCGCGCCCGACCTGGCGGCGTCCGATCTCGTCGAGGCTCCGCGAACGGCTAGATCGTGATCAGCGCCGAAAAGCTGTCGATCCCCTGGCGTTCCAGAACCGCGCGGCCGCCGAGGAACCCCAGTTCCATCAACACGGTCACGTGCACCAACTCGGCACCGAGTTGGCGGAGCAGCCCTGCGGTGGCCCCGACGGTCCCACCGGTGGCCAGGATGTCATCAACGACCATGACCCTCGAGCCGGGGCGGATCGCGTCCCGGTGGATGGTCAGGGTGTCCGCGCCGTACTCGAGCTCGAAGCTCTCCTCGAACACGGCCATCGGCAGCTTGCCCGGCTTGCGCACCGGCACGAACCCGGCGTGCAGCGCCAGCGCGACCGGAGCGGCGAAGATGAAGCCCCGCGCCTCCATCCCGACGACGACGTCGATGCCTCCGGGCGAGGACGCGGTGATCGCGTCAACGGCCTCCTGGAACGCCCGCGGATTCTGCAGCAGAGGGGTGATGTCCTTGAAGGTCACGCCCGGCTTGGGGAAGTCCTCGACGTCACGGATCAACGATGCGATCAGCTCGATGTCGGCCATGCCTGCTCCCCCACTCCCAGCCCGTTCCCGGCGAATGCCCCGACCCCCGCGAGACGAGTCATCCGCGGCGTTGGCTACGGGTCGTCCGCTGCCGAGGACGCCGACTCGTCGGCTCCCGTGTCACCTGATCGTCCCCGTTACCGGGGTCGGCGTCCTCGACCACGACCGCGACGGCGGGCGCCGCCACGGGGGCGGCCAGGTCGCGGCGTGCCTTCGCCTCGCGCCGGGCGATCGCCTGGCGTACCTGGTGCATCTCGGGCTCGCGCTCCTTCGCCTGGGCGAGCAGCGGGGTGGCGATGAAGATCGACGAGTACGCCCCGGAGATCATGCCGACGAACAGCGCCAGGCCGAGGTCCTCGAGGGGACCGGAGCCGAGGTAGAAGGCGCCGGCGAACAGGATCGCGGCCACCGGCAGCACGCCGATGATGGTCGTGTTGAGCGACCGGACGAGCACCTGGTTGACCGCGTCATTGGCGGCCGTCGAGTAGGTGCGGTTACCCCGGCGCAGCTCGCTGACGTTCTCGCTCACCTTGTCGAACACCACGACGGTGTCGTAGAGCGAGTAGCCGAGGATCGTGAGCACACCAATGAGCGTCGACGGCGACACGGAGAAGCCGACCAGCGCGTAGATGCCGATGGTGAGGATCAGGTCATGGATGAGGGCGACGATCGCCGACACCGACATCTTCCAGTCCCGGAACCGGACCCAGATGAGCAGCATGACCAGGACGATGAACACGATCAGCGCCTGGACCGCCTTGGTGGTGATCTGTTTACCCCACGAGGGGCCGATGAGGTTGTAGGCCACCTTGTCGGAGCCGACCCCCGCCTGCGTGGCGATCGCACCCCGCACGGTGGCCACCTCGGTGGCCGACAGGCTGCGCGTCTGGATCCGCAACTGGTTGCTGCCGACGCTCAGCACTGTCGTGCCGTCGAGCTGGGAAACCCCTGAGTTCAGGACGGCGACCCGCATGTCGTTGACGCTGCCCGAGGCGACCGGAGCGGTGACCGTGAAGTCGGCACCGCCCGTGAACTCGATACCGAGGTTGAGTCCGCGCACGGCCAGCGCGAGCAGCGACACGACGATGAGGGTGCCGGAGATGAGGTACCAGAGGCGTCGGCGTGAGACGAACTCGTAGGACAGGTCGCCGGTGTAGAGCCGGTGCGCCAGGCTCTGCTTGCGACCCTCGGCCGGACGCCGGCGGGTGGCGTTGTCTGCCATGTCAGGCCCCCTTCGTGGTGGGCCGGCGGACCCGGCGCCCCAGCAACGACTCGGCGCTCACGCCCATGTGTTCGGCCTCGAGCCCGGACCACTTGTGGCCGCCGCCCCAGAAGTCGGTGCGCCCCAGCAGGGTCATCACCGGCTTGGTGAAGAAGAACACGATCGCCAGGTCGATGAGGGTCGTGAGGCCGAGGGTGAACGCGAAGCCCTTGACGCTGCCGATGGCCAGGACGAACAGCACCCCCGCCGACAGGAGCGACACCGAGTCGGCCACGACGATCGTCTTGCGGGCCTTCTCCCAACCGGTCTCGATCGAGGTGCGCAGCGTGCGGCCCTCGCGGATCTCGTCTCGGATCCGCTCGAAGTAGACGATGAACGAGTCGGCGGTGATGCCGATCGCGACGATCACACCGGCGATGCCCGGCAGGTTGAGGGCGAAGTTGATCGCCTGACCCAACAGCACGATCGATGAGTAGGCGATGATCGCGGCCATCGCGAGCGAGCCGACCACGACGGCCCCGAGGCCGCGGTAGTACAGGAACGAGTAGCCGACCACGAGCAGCAGCCCAATGAGGCCGGCGATGATGCCCGCCCGCAACTGCTCACCGCCGAGGGTGGCGGAGACGTTCTCGACGCTCGACAGGTCGAACGCCAGCGGCAGCGCGCCGTACTTGAGCACGTTCGCGAGATCGTTGGCCTCCACCTGGGTGAAGTTGCCGTCGATCTGGGCGCCGCCGTTGATCTGGTACGACACCTGAGGCGCGGAGATCACCGTGCCGTCGAGCACGATCGCGAACTGGTTCTGCGGTGACGACTTGCTCGCCAGCACCTTGGTCGCGGCGGTGAACGCCGATTGGCCGGCGGAGGTGAACGAGAGCTGGACGGCCGGGGCCACCGCGCCCTGGGGGATCCCGGCGGACGCCGAGCTCACCTCGGTGCCGGGCACGATGATCGGTCCGAGCAGGTATTTCGCCGTCTTGGTCTTGTCGCACGCGAACAGCGGCTGGTCGGAGACGTCGGGGAAGCTGTCGCCGCAGGTCCACTGGGCGAAGTCGCTCTGGTCCTGGGTCGACGGCGTCCACTGGAGCAGCTGGTCGATCGTCTGCTTCTTGCTCGACGGGGCGGTCGGACGGGCGATCGGCGCCGCCGGCGGCAGGCCCGGGGCTGTGGGCAGCCCCGAGGCCGAGGCACCGGAGGACGGGCTGGGTGAGGCCGACGGTGACGGGCTCGTCGACGGCGGCGTGACCTGTTGCACGTCGTAGACGTCGCGGAAGGCCAGCTTGGCCGTCTGACCCACCATGCTCACCAGCTGGTCCTTCTGCACGTTCGGCACGCTGACGATGATCTGGTTGCCGCCCTGGGTGGTCACACTCGACTCACCGACACCGAGGCTGTCGACGCGCTGTTGCAGGATCTGGCGCGCCAGGTCGAGCGAGGACGACGCGACCGAGCCGCTGCCGGTCGAGTTGCGCGCTGTGAGCGTGATCGTGGTGCCCCCACGCAGGTCGAGACCGAGCTTGGGGGCCCATGTGTGCGCGACGCCCATGAGCACGTACATGAGCGCGATGACCGCGGCGAACACGGCGATAGTGCGGCCGGGTCGCTGTCGTTTGGTGCTGGTTGCCACGAGGGATCCTGGGGTGGTGTGTCAGATGCTCGACGGACGGTCGGGGTCGTCGGCGTCGGTAGGCGCCTGCTCGGAGTACGGGGCGGCGGGCCGGTCGGCCTCGGTTCCGGTTCCGGTTCCGGTTTCGGTGCCGGTTTCGGAGACGTCGGACCACACGGGGCTCTGGGCCTCGTCGGCGTCCCCCTCGGCCTCGGGCGCCTCGGCCTCCTCGTCGGCGTACTCGAACTCCTCGTCGTCGGGGGCAACGGCGCGGGAAATGGCCTGGCGGAGCACCGTCACCTCGAGTCCGGGGGCCAGTTCGACCACGGCCTGCTTGTCACCGAGGTGCCGCAGCGTGCCGAACAGACCGCTCGTGAGCATGACCCGCCCGCCCTCGGTGAGAGAGCTCTGCAGATCGCGCTGCGCCTGCTGCTGCTTCTTCAGAGGCCGCTGGATGAGGAACACGAACAGCACCACACCGACCCCCAGCAGCAGCAGAGTGCTGAGGTAGCTGGTGGCCATGGGCACGAGTTCGGGTGTCAGGGCGGGGAGGTCAGGAGACATCTCGTCGGATTCCGTTCGGTCAGTCGGCGGGTCGGGTGCGTGATGTCACACCCGATCACTGGGCTCACGCGGATGGCGCGGGTCCGCACGCAAGACTAGCGACTCCCACAGCGATTCCCGGCACCGGCCGCTGCAGGTCACGACGGGTCGGAGAACAGGTCGGGTGGACCAGCGGCCGTCGGGCGCTCGTCAGGGGGCGTCAGCCCGAGGTGCCGCCAGCCCTGGGGCGTGGCCACCCGGCCGCGTGGCGTGCGCATGAGGAAGCCGAGCCGGACGAGGAACGGTTCCGCGACCTCCTCGATCGTGTCGGTCTCCTCCGCCACGCTCATGGCCAGCGTCGACAGGCCGACCGGGCCGCCCCCGAAGCGGCGGCACACGGCCTCGAGGACGGCCCGGTCGAGCCGGTCGAGTCCGAGTTCGTCGACCTCGTACAGCTCGAGCGCCCTGGTGGCGATGTCGAGGGTGACCCGGCCGTCGTGGTGCACCTGGGCGAAGTCGCGGACGCGGCGGAGCAGCCGGTTGGCGATCCGTGGCGTGCCCCGCGATCGATCGGCGATCTCGGTCGCCGCCCGAGCGTCGACCTCGACGCCCAGCACCGCCGCGGACCGCTCGACGATGGATTCAAGGGCCGAGGGCGCGTAGAAGTCGAGTTGTGCGGTGAAGCCGAACCGGTCACGCAACGGCCCCGGCAGCAGGCCGGCCCGGGTGGTCGCTCCGACCAGGGTGAACGGGGGGATGTCGATCGGGATCGCGGTCGCGCCCGGGCCCTTGCCGACGATCACGTCGACCCGGAAGTCCTCCATGGCGAGGTAGAGCAGTTCCTCGGCGGGACGCGACATGCGGTGGATCTCGTCGAGGAAGAACACCTCGCCCTCGACGAGCCCGGACAGGATCGCCGCGAGGTCGCCGGGGTGCTGGATCGCCGGGCCCGAGGAGATGCGCAGGGGCGCCCCCATCTCGTGGGCGATGATCATCGCGAGCGTCGTCTTCCCGAGTCCGGGAGGGCCGGACAGGAGGACGTGGTCGGGCGTGCTGCCGCGGTGGCGGGCGGCCTCGAGCACCAGCCCGAGCTGGTCGCTGACGCGGGGCTGGCCCTCGAAGTCGGCCAGCAGCGACGGGCGCAGCGCCGCCTCCAGCACGCGCTCCTCGGGCTCGGCGTGCGGATCGACCGGCGAATGCTCCAGGGGACTCACCGTGCCATCACCGCCGTGCCAGGCTGGCCAGCGCCGCCCGCATCAAGGTGGCGACGGTGACGCCGGGCTGGTCGACCATCGAGGCGACGTTCTCACAGGCCTGTTCGGATTCCCGGACGCTCCACCCGAGACCCTGCAGCCCCTCGCTCACCTGCTCGCGCCACCCTCCACCCGCGGCGGGAACCAGGGGTCCGGCGCCGCTCGACCCACCCAGGGCCGCCACCTTGTCCTTGAGTTCGATCACCAGCTTCTGGGCGCCCTTGCGCCCGATGCCGGGCACCCGGCAGAGCGCGACCAGGTTCTCCTGGAGCACCGC
>DAIESZ010000183.1 GCA_027346035.1 Propionibacteriaceae bacterium | reverse complement strand
CATCGGGACGGCCGGGGCGGTTAACCAGGGTCCGCCTGCCGGATACCCGGCCTGGGGATACCCGGCCTGGGAGTAACCGGCCTGGGAGTAACCGGGCGGGGGGTAACCGGGCTGGGAGTAACCGGGCGGGGGGTAACCGGGCTGGGAGTAACCCGCTTGTGGCTGACCGGCCTGGGGCTGACCGGCCTGAGGGTACCCGGCCTGGGAGTAACCCGCTTGGGGCTGACCGGGCTGGGGGTATCCGGGCTGGGGGTATCCGGGCTGGGGCTGACCGGGCTGGGGGTAAGCGGGCTGGCTGCCGTGGGCCCATGGGGCACCCGGCCGAGAACTGTCGCCGCCGAGGGGCGAGGAGCTCGGGGGCTGTCCCCACGGGGTCGGGTCCGTGGGCTGTTGGGCGCCGTGCCTGGGCCGGCTCGGGGTGCTCGCCGCCGGGGGAGTGGTCCCGTACCCCTGATCAGCGGGGGTCTCCTGCCACTGTCCGCGCGATGGTGTCGGGCTGCCTGACGGGGTGTCCTGCCACTCGTACCCCTGTCGTGCGGCGGGCGTGGACGAACTGTCGGTCTCGTCAGTGCGGGACTGCGGGTCGGGGTGCTCGGGTTGCTGCCGGCCGGGGTCTTCGGGGGTTACCCCATCCCAGTTGCTGGTCATCGCGTGCTCTCCTCATGGGGGCGGGGGCCGCGCCCTGGGCGTCGGTGCCGGGTCGCGGGTGTCCGCGGACACTCTATGGCGCGGCGACCGGGCGCGACAGGGCTCGCGCCGACCAGCGCCGAAGGGTCGTCCTGCGGGGGTGCGCCGCGGGTGGTGAGCGGGGTGCGCCGACGCGCCGCTCAGGGATTGACGTAGCGATCGACTGCCCGTAGGTTACCTACATCTAGTAGTTACAATGGTGTTGTTCATCCACAGATTGTGGTCTTATCCACATCCTGTCCACAGCGATACCCACAGGGTCATCCCCAGGGCAGCTGCTGGGGCACCACGGCGTGGACAACCGCGCGATGGACGACACCAACCACCCGGTGACCCGGGCGGGCGACGATTCGAAGGAGTGATGGACGATGTTCTGTCCGTTCTGCCATCACACCGACTCGCGGGTGCTCGATTCACGCGTCACCGAGGACGGCGCCGCGATCCGGCGTCGCCGCCAGTGCCCCGCCTGTGAGCGTCGGTTCACCACGGTCGAGCAGATGCAACTCGTCGTCATCAAGAAGTCCGGTGTCGTCGAACCCTTCCAGCGGGACAAGGTGATCGCCGGGGTGCGCAAGGCGTGCACCGGCCGACCCGTCACCGATGACGACCTCGCCCGGCTCGGTCAGCGGGTCGAGGAGGCGTTGCGGGCGTCCGGCATGGCCGAGGTGCCCACCGAGGAGATCGGGCTCGCGATCCTCAAGCCGCTCAGCGAGCTCGACCCGGTGGCGTACCTGCGCTTCGCGAGCGTGTACAAGCACTACCAGTCGCTCGACGACTTCGAGTCGGAGATCGCCGAGCTGCGGGGACTCGCCTTCGGGGGCCACGACGCGCCCGCGATGGTCGGGTCCCACCCCGACCTGGTGCCCGGCTGAGACCCGGGCCACGCGACGACCGATGGCCGGGGCCGTCGGTACCACGCCCAACCACCGGCTCGGCCCCGCGCCGATCCACCCCATGGCGGCCCACCCCGGCGGTGGGCGATCACACTGAGATTCATCGAGACGCTGCAATTCCATCGAAACAAGGACTGGAGAACCCGGATGACTGAGACGGCACGCGCGAGCAAGCGGTCCGCGCGCAAACCCGAAGGCCTCACCATCGAGCGCATCTTCACCACCGAGGGGGTGCATCCCTACGACGAGGTCACCTGGGAGATGCGCGACGTCGTGCAGAAGAACTGGAGGACCGGAGAGACCGTCTTCGAGCAGCACGGGGTGGAGTTCCCGTCGTTCTGGAGCGTCAACGCCTCGACCATCGTCACCACCAAGTACTTCCGGGGAGCCCTCGGCACCGATGTCCGGGAGGCGAGCCTCAAGACGCTCATCGACCGGGTCGTCGGCACCTACACCCGGGCCGGCCGCGAGGGCGGTTACTTCGCCGGCCAGAAGGACGGCGACGTCTTCTCCGACGAACTCACCTGGATGCTGCTGCACCAGTACTTCAGCTTCAACTCCCCGGAGTGGTTCAACGTGGGCACCGCCAGCCCGCAGCAGGTGAGCGCGTGTTTCATCCTCAGCGTCGACGACTCGATGGACTCGATCCTCAACTGGTACAAGGAGGAGGGTTTCATTTTCAAGGGCGGGTCCGGTGCCGGGCTCAACCTGTCGCGGATCCGCTCGTCGAAGGAGCTGCTGAGCTCCGGGGGCACCGCTTCCGGTCCGGTGTCGTTCATGCGCGGCGCTGACGCGTCGGCCGGCACGATCAAGTCCGGCGGGGCCACCCGCCGTGCCGCCAAGATGGTGGTGCTCGACGTCGACCACCCCGACATCGAGGAGTTCGTCCAGACCAAGGCCCGCGAAGAGGACAAGATCCGCGCGCTGCGTGACGCCGGTTTCGACATGGACCTCGGCGGGAGGGACATCACCAGCGTCCAGTATCAGAACGCGAACAACTCGGTGCGGGTGACCGACGAGTTCATGCGCGCGGTCGAGGACGGTGCGTCCTTCGGCCTCAGGGCCCGCACGACCGGCGAGGTGATCGAGGAGATCGACGCCCGGACGCTGTTCGAGCAGATCTCCAAGGCGGCGTGGGAGTGCGCCGACCCCGGCCTCCAGTACGACGACACCATCAACGACTGGCACACCAACCCCGAGACCGGGCGGATCACGGCGTCCAACCCGTGCTCGGAGTACATGAGCCTCGACAACTCGTCGTGCAACCTTGCGAGCCTCAACCTGCTCAAGTTCCTGCGTGACGACGACACGTTCGACACTGCCGCGTTCGTCAAGGCGGTCGAACTGGTCATCACCTCGATGGACATCTCGATCAGCTTCGCCGACTTCCCGACCGAGAAGATCGGCGAGACCACCCGGAAGTTCCGTCAGTTGGGCATCGGCTACGCCAACCTCGGGGCGTTGCTGATGGCCCAGGGTCTCGGCTACGACTCAGATGGAGGACGCGCGCTGGCCGCGTCCATCACCTCGCTGATGACCGCCACGGCCTACCGCCGCAGCGCCGAGCTCGCGGAGATCGTCGGCCCCTACGAGGGCTACGCCCGCAACGCCACCGCCCACCAGCGGGTGATGCGCAAGCATCAGGCCGCCAACGACTCCCTGCACGTCCTGCACGACAACGACAAGGCCGTGCACCTGGTCGCGACCGCCGAGTGGGACCGCGTGATCAAGCTCGGCGCCGAGAACGGCTTCCGCAACGCCCAGGCGTCGCTGCTCGCCCCCACCGGCACCATCGGCTTCATGATGGACTGCGACACCACCGGCATCGAGCCCGACTTCTCGCTCGTGAAGTTCAAGAAGCTCGTCGGTGGCGGGTCGATGCAGATCGTCAACCAGACCGTGCCCCGGGCCCTGCTCAAGCTGGGCTACAGCTCCGCGCAGAGCGAGGCCATCGTCGCGTTCATCGCCGAACACGGGCACGTCGTCGGTGCCCCCGGTCTCAAACCGGAGCACGCCGACGTGTTCGACACCGCCATGGGCGAGCGGGCGATCAAGCCGATGGGCCACGTGCGGATGATGGCCGCCGTGCAGCCGTTCCTGTCGGGTGCGATCAGCAAGACCGTCAACCTGCCCGAGTCGGCGACGGTGGCCGAGATCGCCGACGTCTACCTGCAGGGCTGGAAGCTCGGACTCAAGGCGTTGGCCGTCTACCGCGACAACTGCAAGGTCGGCCAGCCGCTGAGCGACGGGAGGAAGAAGGCCGCCGCCCAGCCGGCCGAGGAGAAGCCCGAGGTGCGGATCGAGTACCGGCCGCGCCGCGAGCGGCTGCCCAAGTCGCGCTCCGGGCGCACCACCTCGTTCTCCGTGGCCGGTGCCGAGGGGTACATGACGGCCAGCGAGTATCCCGACGGGCACCTCGGCGAGGTGTTCCTCAAGCTCGGCAAGCAGGGCTCGACCCTGTCGGGTGTCATGGACGCGTTCTCGATCGCCATCTCGATCGCCCTGCAGTACGGCGTGCCGCTCGAGACCTATGTGCAGAAGTTCACGAACCTCAAGTTCGAGCCCGCGGGCATGACCGATGATCCCGACATCCGTATCGCCCAGTCGATCATGGACTACATCTTCCGTCGCCTGGCCCTCGACTACCTGAGCTTCGACGAGCGGGGCGAACTCGGCATCTACACCGCCGCCGAGCGTGCCCGCTACGTCGAGACCGGGTCGTACCTGTCGGAGGAGGACGAGGCGCTCATGCCCGAGTCCGAGTCACTCAAGAACGACGACGGGGACAATGTCCGCATCCATGAGGACGGCCCCAACCAGCCGGCACTGCTCGACTCGCTGCCGACCGTGGCGCAGGCCCACACCACCGCCGAACTGATGGAGCGGATCTCGGGTCACGCCGTCGACGCCCCGCTGTGTCTCACGTGCGGCACCAAGATGCGTCCCAGCGGCTCCTGCTACGTCTGCGAGGGCTGCGGCGCAACCAGCGGCTGCAGCTGATCGCCGGAACCCGACGCGACGGCCCGCCCCAGGCAGGGGCGGGCCGTCGCGTCGTTCGGGCCGGAATCGCGGGGCACCGCGTGACCACGCGCGTGGATGTGACCGATCCCATCCACGCGCGGCATTAGGCTCGGCCGTCGGAGGTGCCACGTGGGCGAGGTGATCAGCGGTTTCGTCACGATCTGGGTGGTCATCGGCGTCGGCTGGACGCTCGCCCACTTCCGGGTCTTCGACGAGCGGGCGCAGATCACGATGAGCCGGCTCAGCTTCTTCGTCGGCTCGCCGGCCCTGCTGTTCAGCATGCTGTCGACCACGGACCTGCATCGGCTGTTCGCCGAGAACCTCGTGGTATCGGTCATCGCGGTGGTCGGTTCCCTCGCGCTGTGGCTGCTGGTGGCCCGCACCGCGCTGCGCCTGGACGCCGGCTCCACGATCATCGGCGGCTTCGGGTCGTGCTACATCAACGCCGCGAATCTGGGCATCCCCATCGCCACCTACGTCCTGCACGATGCGAGCTGGGTGGCCCCGATCCTGCTCGTGCAGGTCTCGGTGCTCCAGCCGATCGGACTGGCGTTGATCGACTCCCTCGCCGCGAAGGACCGCGGCCTGCCCTTCTCCTGGGGCCGCTACGCCTCCATGCCCTTCCGCAACCCGATGACGATCGGCACGCTGCTCGGCCTCCTCGTGAACCTGCTGGGGATCAGGGTGCCTGGGCTGATCACCGATCCGGTCGGTCTGCTCGGGGCGCTGGCGGTCCCCACGATGCTGCTCGCGTTCGGGATCAGCCTGAGGCGCGGGCCGCTGCCCGGACGCGGGCCCGGGCTCGCGCCGTCGCTCGTCGCCAGTGGGCTCAAGCTCGTCGTCCAGCCGCTGATCGCCTGGGCGGTGGGGCGGGCGCTCGGCCTGCCTCCCGCCACCGAGTTCGCGGTGGTGGTCGTCGCGGGACTGCCCGCCGCGCAGAACATCTTCGTCAACGCGGTGCGTTACCAGCGGGCGGTGGTGCTGGCCCGTGACGTCGTGTTCCTCACCACGGTCGCCTCGATCCCGAGCATCATGGTCATCGCCGCACTGGTTCAGCACTGAGCCCAGGCACCTCTCGCCGCGACGACCTCCGCTGCCCGGGACCGGGTCTAGGTTGTCGCCATGGACGTCGCCGCGGCCCGGACACCGCCGATCCTGGGGCTGTTGCCAGGTGTCGAGGTGCTGCGTCACTACCGGCGCGAGTGGCTCCGCGGCGATCTCCTTGCGGGCCTCACCGTGCTCGCCTACCTGGTCCCGCAGGTGATGGCCTACTCGGCGGTCGCCGGGCTCCCCGCGGTCGTCGGGTTGTGGGCGGCGATCGGGCCGCTGGTCGTCTACGCGGTGCTGGGAAGTTCGCGGCAGCTCTCGGTCGGCCCCGAGTCGACGACCGCGTTGATGACGGCGGCCGGCGTCGCGGCGGTGAGTTCGCGCAGCCCCGGGGTGTCGCCCGCCGTGATCGCCGCGTCCCTCGCCATCGCTGTCTCGGGCGTCGCCCTGGTGGCCTGGGTCGTGCGGCTCGGCTTCCTCGCCGCCATGCTGAGCCACCCCGTTCTCGAGGGATACATGGCCGGCATCGCCGTCCTCATGATCACCTCCCAGTTGGGCCGGGCCAGCCGGCTCGACGTCCCCCCGGGCCGCCCCGACCAGGAGGTGGGTTACTGGCTCGGCCACCTCGGCACGGCCCATGCCGCGACCCTCGCACTGTCCGCGGCCGTGCTCGTCGGCCTGTTCGCGGCCAAGCGGTGGCTCCCGCGCCTGCCAGGGCCACTGATCATGATGGTCGTCGCCGCCGTGGTCGTCGCGGTGTTCGGACTGGGACGTTACGGGGTGCTCACCGTCGAACGGGTACCGACGGGCCTCCCGCGGCCGAGGTTTCCAGACCCCGGAGGGTTGTCGTGGGCGGAGGTTCTCACTGCCGCGGTCGGCATCGTGCTGGTGGGCTTCTCCGACAACGTGCTGACCGGCCGGGCGTTCGCCGCGAAGCGCCGGGAACCCATCGACGCCAACCAGGAACTGCTCGCCCTGGCGGGGATCAACCTGGCCGCAGGATTGTCGCAGGGCTTCCCGGTGTCGAGCTCGGGCAGTCGCACGGTGCTCGGAGACGCGATGGGATCTCGCAGCCAACTCTCCTCACTGGTGTCGGCCGCCGGTGTGATCGCGGTGCTGCTGATCGCCGCGCCGCTGCTGTCGACGTTCCCCCGTGCCGCCCTCGGCACGGTGGTCATCTACGCGGCAGTTGGGCTCATCAACCCCTCGGAGTGGCGACGCATCGCCCGCTTCCGGCGCAGCGAGTTGGTGCTCGCCCTGGCCACGACCATCGCCGTGCTCTGGTTCGGGGTGCTCACGGGCATCGGCGTGGCGGTCGTGCTCAGCATCCTCGAACTGCTGCGGCGCCTGGCCACCCCGCACGACGGCATCCTCGGTATCGTCCCCGGAGTCGCGGGCATGCACGACATCGACGACTACGACGACGCCGACCAGGTGCCCGGCCTGGTCGTCTACCGCTACGACGCGCCCCTGTTCTTCGGTAACGCCGAGAACTTCCTGTGCCGCGCCGTCGAGTCGGTCGAGGACGCGCCCACACCCCCCCGGTGGCTGCTGCTCAACATGGAGGCCAACGTCGAGGTCGATCTCACCGCTGTCGACGTCCTCGACCAGCTGCGTCAACGAGTGGCTGCCCGGGGGATCGTGCTCGCCCTGGCCCGGGTGAAGCACGACCTGTACAGGCAACTGGATGCGGCCGGATTCGTCGAACTCGTGGGTCGCGAGCGGATCTTCGCCACTCTGCCCACCGCGGTCGCCGCGTTCCAGGCGGCCCGGGATGCGGGCCTCCCGGAGCCTCCGCCGGTGTCCGGCGCCGATTCCGAAGCCGTGGACGGCTGACTTTGCCATGGGTCCGGCTGAGCGCGATGATTTGCCCGTGGTCGAGCACCGTTCCGACGCCGTCGGGCACGCCCCGTCCGTGGTCGCGGGCGATGAAACCGGCCGACGTGCCGTGATGATCCTGCAGCGGGCCCAGACGCTGGCGGATCGGCTCCGGGAGGAGGCCCAGCAGGAAGCCGAGCTGGCGAGGCGGGATGCGTCCCGGCTGCGCGCCGACGCCGAGGAGGCGGCCGCTGAGGCGAATCGGAAGCGGGCCGAGATCGAGGCGGCGCTGGCCGCGGCCAGCACCCGGCTCGAGGAATCCCACCGCGACGCGGTCAGCCTGCTCGACGACGCGAGCGAACAGGCCGCCATGATCACGCGGGCCGCTCAGCGCACCGCCGATGAGGTGGTGACGGCGGCCCGCGCTCACGCTGCCGAAATCGTGATGGCCGCCGACGCCGAGGCCGGAGAGCTCAGGGTGCGGGCCCATCAGGCGGCCGCTGAGGCGGGCCGGCAGATCGACGAACTCACCGCTCGGGTGGAACGCGAGATCGCCGCCCGGCGCCAAGCGCTCGACGAGGAGGAACGCGGCCGGCGCCAGCGCCTCGACGCAGAGGTGCTCGCCCTGCTCACCCAGACGAAGCGTCGCGCCGAACAGATCGCGCACGAGTCCCTGGCCGAGGCGGAGCGGACACGCGCGGAACTCGCCGCCGAACGCACCCAGGCTGAGGCGGAGGTCGCCCGGCTGAGCGCCACCGCCGCGGCGGAGCGCCAGCTACTGCTCGACCAGACCAATGCCGACGTGCATGCGCAGTTGGCCGACGCGGCGGATCATCTCGACTGGACTCACCGCACGATCGCCGGGCTGCAGGCCCAGGTGCGCGCCGACGCCGAGGAGCTACGCCGACGGACCCATCGCGACCTCGCGATGCACACCCGGGCGGTCCGCTCGCAACTGGGCGGACTGGTGGCCTCGGTGCGGGCCAGGGCCGGGGCCGAGCTCGCTGAGGCCCGCACCGTGTCGGGCGACCTCACCGAACGTGCCCGGGCATTGCTGCTGGCCGCTCGGCAGGACGCCGACCGCACCGGCGCCGAGGCCCGGGCCGAGGCCGAACGCACGCTGGCGCAGGCGGCGTCCGAGGCCGAGGCCCAGCGGGTACGGGCGGAGCGACGCCTGGCCGAGGCAGAGTCCGGGGCGCGCCTCGTCCGCGAGCGCACAGCCTCCGAACTCGAGACGTTGCAGCGGGAGGCGTTCGAGCACAACCGGGCGGCGCGAGAGGAAGCGGTCGCGCTGTTGACGGCTGCCCGGGCCGACGCCGACGCCGTGCGCGCCGAGGCCCGGGAGTTGCTCGAGCGGGCGCGCGGCGAGGTGGCCGTTCTTGCCCGTCGCCGTGACGACATCACCCGCCAGCTCGGTCACCTCTCCGGCGTCATCGAGGCGCTGGCCGTCCCCGAACAGCCCGACGTTCCATCAGCATCCGACCCCGCCACCGGAGTCGCCCTCGACGCCGGACCGACCGGCGGGTCCGGGGCGACCCCCCAGCTTGAAGAACAGGATCCAGCATGAGTGACACCACCCAGTCCGCCGGCTTCCGCACCGTGATGCGCGGCTACGACACATCCCAGGTCGACCGAGCCGTTGCCGACCTGCGGCGAGCCTTGGACGCCGCACGGGCCGAGTCCGCCGAGCGCAGCGTCCAGGCCACCAAGCTGCAGGCGACGCTCGACGATCTCACCGGACGGGTCGCCTCGTATCAGGCCCGGGTGCGGGAACTGGAGGACGAGCGCAAGCACACGCCGCCGCCATCGTTCGCCGAGCTCGGCGAGCGGATCGGGTCCATGCTCACCCTGGCGCAGCAGGAGGCTGAGGAGATGCGGGACCGGGCGCGCGCCGAGGCGGACACGGTGCTCACGGAGTCCCGCGACGCCGCCGGCCGGCACACGGACGGGGCGCATCGGCAGGCGGCCGATCTGACGTCGAAGGCCCAGGCGGACGCGACCGCGCTCGTCGAGGGAGCCAGGCGCCAGGCGGACGAGATCCTCGACCAGGCAGATCGGGAGGCCACCGCCCGCCGCGAGGAGGCCGAGGCGGTCTACGAGCACCAACGGGCCAGGGCGGCCGCCGCGGCGGCGGACTTCGAGAAGACCCTGGCCGACCGGCGGGACAAGGCGGCCGCCGACTTCGCCGCGCAGATGCAGGCCAACGAGCAGGTGCTCGCGCGGGCCGAGGAGCGCCTGGCCGCATTCGAGGCGGAGGCCGACCGCCTGCGCCAGGAGTCACGGGATCAGGCCGAGTCGCTGCTGCGATCGGCCCGCGACGAGGCCTCGGCGCTGGTCGAGCAGGCCAGGGGCAACGCGGAGCGCGTGCGCCGGGAGTCGCAGCGCGAGCTCAGCGCCGCCACCGCGCGCCGGGACGCCATCACGGCCCAGCTGCACAACGTGCGTCAGATGCTCGCGACGCTGGGCGCCGGTCAGGTTGCCGACCCCTTCGCCGAACCCGAGGCACCGGCCGAGGTCGGGGAGGCGGGGGAGGCTGCCGAGGAGGCGGCACCCGCTGAGGCCGGTGGCGACGTGGCGTCCGCCACCGGGGAGCCCACTGACGCGTGACCCGACCCGGGCGGAGTCGTGAGCGAGGTTGCCGTCCCTGCCAGGTCTGCTGAGCAGCGTCGGCTAGGTTGGCTGCACCGGCACCGAACGGTCGCCGGAACGACGGGCAGCCACGGCGCAGGAGCGGAGGAACGTGTCGGACGAGCGGATTGAATTCGACCTCGACCGGGCCATGGCGGATGCCTGGGCGCAGTTCACCGGACGCCTCGCCGTGGTGCTGTCGGTCATCGACCTCGACGGCCAGTTGCACCTCGGCACCCAATCGCGCCCCGACGATCCGGCCCCCTCGATCGACATCACCTGCCGTCGCCGAGGCGATGACCTGTGGCTGCATCTCATGACCGGTGGCAACCACGCGCTGGGGCGCACCTTCCAGCTCAGTGCCGAGCAGGTCGAGGCGCTGCACGACCTCGGCTGGTCCGAGGACGGAGAGGACTTCGTCATCGACACCATCCAGGACGACTGCATCCGCCTCGCCGGGACCGTCGTCGCGACCGTGCGCGACGTGTTCGGCGTCCAGCACCCGGTGTTCCTGGCCCCCGACCAGCTTGCGGAGGTCCTGCAACCCGACCCGGACTCGCCGGTCGACCGCGAACTCGTCGAGGAGGGCCTGGTGGTCAACGGCTCTCCGCTCAGCAATGCCCTCCCCGTCACGTGGGACGCCCGCAGCGCACGCTGGCGCGACCTGCAGGACCGGGTGATGGCCGAACTCACCGAGATGTTCGGACACCCGCCGTTCCGC
>DAIESZ010000172.1 GCA_027346035.1 Propionibacteriaceae bacterium | reverse complement strand
GGCGCACCGCGTCGGGCAGCTGGCCGACCTCCTGCAGGCCCAGCTCCTCGCCCTGGTAGATGTAGGCCGACCCGGGTAGCGCGAGCATGAGCAGGGTCGCGGCCCTCGCCCGGCGCAGCCCGGCCGCCGTGTCGACCTCGGCGGGGTCGCCGCCGGAGAACAGCCAGTCGACCCCGTCGGTGCCGCGCCCCGTGCGGCTGGCGCCCTTCGGAAGCCCGTAGCGGGTGGCATGCCGGACGACGTCGTGGTTGGACAGCACCCAGGTGGTGGAGGCGCCGGACTCGGTGGCGAACGCCAGGCTCGAGTCGATGATCCGACGGAACTGGACGGCGTCGAAGTCGGCCTTGAGCAGGTCGAAGTTGAATGCCTGCCCCAATCCCTCGGGGGCGGCGTACCGAGTCATCCGGTGCAACGGGACCCAGGTCTCGGCCACGGCCATCCGCGGGGGGTCGTACTCGTCGAACACCCGGCGCCACTCGGCGTAGACGTCGTGCACGTCGTCCCGGTCCCACAACGGATGCCCGTCGCGGGTGAACACCTCCTCGGGGTCGGTGCTCCACCCCCCGCTCTCGACGGCGTCCATGTCCTTCTTCAGTCCGTGCGCCACGTCGACCCGGAATCCGTCGACCCCACGGTCGGACCAGAACCGGAGCGTGCGCAGGAAGTCGAGCTGCACCTCGCGGTTGTCCCAGTTGAGGTCGGGCTGTTCCTTGGCGAAGAAGTGGAAGTACCACTGTCCCGGCGTGCCCTCGGGTTCGGTGATGCGTTCCCAGGCACTGCCTCCGAACAGCGACGTGAGGTCGTCGGGGGGCAGCGAGCCGTCGTGGCCCCGGCCGTCGCGGAAGATGTAGCGAGCCCGGGCGGGAGAGCCCGGCGCAGCGGCGAGTGCCTCGCGAAACCACGCGTGCCGGTCGGAGGAGTGGTTCGGCACGATGTCGATGAGGATCCTGATGCCCGCGGCGTGCAGCGCGGCCACCATCTCCTCGAAGTCGCGCAGGGTCCCGATGCGGGGGTCGACGTCGCGGTAGTCGTCGACGTCGTAGCCTCCGTCGGCCAGTGCCGATGGGTAGAACGGGCTGAGCCAGACCGCGTCGACGCCCAACCGGGTGAGGTACGGGATGCGGGACGTGACTCCCCGCAGATCACCGATGCCGTCGCCGTTCGAGTCGGCGAAGCTGCGGGGGTAGATCTGGTAGACGAGACTCTGGCGCCACCACAGCGGATCACCGCCGGTGGTGACGCCCTCGGCGATGACTCCGGCCTCGGGCATGGTGTGCTTCTCTCTCACGACGGATCAGGGGTGGGTGGCACGGAGGTCGTGCTCCGCCGCACGACGAGGTGCGTGGGCAGCGTGATCGCCTGGTCTGCGGGCGGCGTGTCGTTGCGGAGCAGGTCGAGGACAAGTCCGGCCGCGGCGCGTCCCTGCTCTGCGACCGGCTGGTGGACCGTGGTGAGGTCGAGCAGCTCGGCCATCGGGTGGTCGTCGATGCCGACGATCGAGATGTCCTCGGGGATGCGCAGGCCGGTGCGCCGGATCGTGCGCATCGCGCCGGCGGCCACCTCGTCGGAGTGGGCGTAGACGGCCGTCGGCCGGTGGCTGAGGCTCAGCAGTCGCGCCATGGCCTCGGCGCCGTTGATCCCACCCCAGTTGGTCGTCACGACCAGATCGGGATCGGGCGCGATACCGGCGTCCGCCAGCGCCCGGTGGTAGGCGGCGGTGCGTCCGGACGGCCGGACCGGCTGCTCCGGGTCGACCGCCTCGATCATCCCGATCGAGCGGTGCCCGAGGGAGATGAGGTGGTCGACGGCCTGGCGCCCCGCGACATAGTCGTCGATGCAGACGTGGGGATAGACCGCGTGCTGTCCGCCGGCCGCGACGATGTGGACGCCGAGCAGCGTGAGCCGCTGCCGTTCGGCCTCCTCGACCGGGAAGGCGACGACCACGACCGCGTCGACCTTCTTGCGCGCGGGCAGCTGCTCGAAGAACTCGCGGCGATCGTCGAGGCCGCCGACGTCGTAGAGCAACACGTCGAGGCCCGCGGCCCGCAGCACAGATTCGATCTCGCCGACCATTGTGCCGAAGAACCACCGGTCGATGTGCGGGACGACGAGGCCGATCCGGCCGGTGCGCCCGGCCGCGAGACCGGAAGCGTCCGGCGAGATGACGTAGGCGTGCTGGTCGGCGACGGCGAGCACCCGCTGACGGGTGGCGGCGGAGACCCCGGGCGCGTTGTTGAGCGCGCGGGACGCCGTGCCGACGCCGACACCGGCCAGGCGGGCGATGTCGGCGATTGTCAGGTTCCTCTGGGAATCGGCCACGGCAGCATGCTAACCGAAGATGGAACCGTTTCACACCACCCCGTCTCACATCGGGTTGCGATGGTGGCCCGAGGTCGCGCCCCGCGGCGCGTCCCGGATCGTGGCCGATCCGGCTCTTCGGTGTCGCCCCGATCATCAAATCGATCTGACCAGCAGTGACGAGTTCATCCGGGGGTCCGACTGCCTCCGCGTCCCGGGTTATCGGCCGTCATTCCGGATGAGGGCTTGACAGCGTGGGTCCGGCGTGTCGTAATCTTTGGAAATGGAAACGCTTCCGTTCCGGTTTCCGCCCGCTCTCCAATCTGCCCGCTCCCCAAACCGCCCGGTCGGCCCGACCTGGCGGTCCTGAAACAAGGAGGCTTCGGTGCCACTTCTGTCCCTTCCGCATGGTGTGCGCCGCCGGCGCGGTGCCGCGTCGGTGACCACGGTCGTGAGTGTTCTCGCGGCGATCAGCCTGGCCGCGTGCTCCGGCCCCGGGTCCAGCGGCAGCACGTCGGCCGCCGCGGTGACCCCGACGGCCGTCAGCACCGCCGTCGGTAGCACGCCGACCACCCTCACCCTGTTCACCGGCGCCGGCACGAAGGCCTTCTCCCAGGGCCTCGCGGACGCCTTCCATGCCAAGTACCCGGCCATCACGGTGAAC
>DAIESZ010000163.1 GCA_027346035.1 Propionibacteriaceae bacterium | reverse complement strand
CGCACGGACGCGGGGTGCTCCGCCCCGCTCGCGGGAGTCATCGGGTCGCGGCGAGTTGCACCAGCGCGCTGCAGACCCACCCGAGATCATGCCCGGCGGCGTCCATCGCCAGCGGGGCGGACGAGGTCTCGG
The DNA here is from genome assembly GCA_027346035.1 of Propionibacteriaceae bacterium. Taxonomy (GTDB): domain Bacteria; phylum Actinomycetota; class Actinomycetes; order Propionibacteriales; family Propionibacteriaceae; genus JAJYQH01. Next base: position 4,036 of record DAIESZ010000163.1, on the reverse strand, counting down.
TCATCCCGGGCGCCACGTTGGCTTCGAGGAACGTCGGTGTGCCGTGCTGGTCGACGATGAGGTCGATCCGGTAGATGTCGCGGAGCCCCAGCGTGCGGCCCGCGGTGAGTGCGGCCTGGCGGCAGGCGTCGCTGGTCTCGTCGCCCAGCCGGGCGGGTGTGATGAAGCGCGTGTCCCCCGCGGTGTAGCGGCTCGCGTAGTCGTACACACCCGAAATCGGGACGATCTCCACGGGCGGCAGGGCGCTCGGTCCGTCGGGCGTGTCGATCACGGTCACCGCAACCTCCGATCCGACCACGAAGCGTTCGATGACCGCGGTCGTGCCGTAGGCGAAGGCGCCGACCATCGCCGCGGGCAGCGCGTCGAGATTGTCGACCTTGCTGGCCCCCAACGACGACCCGCTACGGGCCGGCTTGACCATCATCGGAAAGCCGATCCGTTCGCCGAGCGCGCGCACCAGCGAGGCCGCGCCGAGCTCGCGGAACATGTCGTGAGGCAGTGCCACCTGGTCGGGAGTCGTGACGCCCGCCAGGCGGACGAGCGGGGTTGCCACTGACTTGTCGAACGCGAGCCGGCACGCCTCGGCCCGCGACCCGACGAACCGGACGCCCAGCAGGGCGAGCACCTCCCGCAACGCGCCGTCCTCGCCGACTCCGCCGTGCAACAGCGGGAAGACGACGACGCCGGGCCGGGCGGCGAGCATGGCGGCCAGGTCGGCCGTGACGTCTCTCTCGATGACCTCGTGACCTGCCTGGCGCAGGGCGATCGCCACCCGGCGTCCGGAGCGCAGCGACACGTCACGCTCGTGCGACAGGCCACCGGCGAGGACGACGACCGGTGCCAGTGCGGTGGGGGAGGTGCTCATCGACAGTCCAATCGGTTCGGACGAACGGGGGTGTGGGTCATGACTGGTCGGGTGCCGGCGCGCCCGACACGTCGGTGCCGTGATGCGGGGACTGTTGCGAGCCGATCCCGAACGTGCGGTTCACCTCGTACTCGCGATTGACGACCTCCGCCAGGCGCCGGACGCCCTCGCGAATCCGCTCCGGCGTGGGATAACAGAACGACAGCCGCATGTTCCGGCTGCCGAAGCCATCGGCGTAGAACGCGGTACCGGGGGTGAACGCGACGCGGGCGCTCACCGCGCGCGGCAGCATGGCCTGGGCGTCGAGCCCATCGGGCAATGTCACCCACACGAAGAAACCTCCGCCCGGTGTGGTCCAGGTGGTGCCGGGCGGCATGTACTCGCGCAATGCGGCGAGCATGGCGTCGCGCCGGGCCCGGTACATGTCCTTGAACGCCTCGATCTGCGCGCGCCAATCGTGCCGTTCGAGGTAGGTCGAGACCGCCATCTGGCTGAACACGGGTGGGCACAGTGTGGCCGATTCCTGGGCGAGCACCAGCTTCTCGCGCACGGCGTGGGGCGCCAGCACCCAGCCGACCCGGAATCCGGGGGCGAACGTCTTGGAGAACGAGCCGAGGTAGATCACCTGCTCGGCGTCCATGGCCCGCAGGGCGGGCAACGGATCACCCTCGAGGCGCAACAGGCCGTAGGGGTTGTCCTCGACGATCAACAGGTCGAGGTCGCGGCACACATCGATGATCTCGCGCCGGCGCTCGAGGCTCTGGGAGATGCCCGAGGGGTTGTTGAAGTTGGGGATCGTGTAGAGGAATTTCGGACGCCGGCCGCTTCGCCGGTTCGACTCGACCGCGGCGCGCAGGGCGCCCGGGTCGAGACCGTCGTCGTCCATGGTGACGTGCACGACCTGGGTCTGGTACGACGCGAAGGTGCCGAGTGCTCCGACGTAGCTGGGCGCCTCGGCCACGATGACGTCGCCCGGGTCGCAGAAGATGCGAGTGACCAGGTCGAGTCCTTGCTGCGAGCCGACCGTGATCGTCACGTCGTCGGGGTGCGCGTCGATGCCCTCGAGGGCCATCACCTCGCAGATGTGCTCGCGGATGCGGGGCTCCCCCTGGCCGGATCCGTACTGCATCGCCCGGACCCCGTCCTCGAGCACGAGGTCTCGAATGGCGTCACCGACGACGTCGAGGGGCAGGTCCGCGATGTTCGGCATGCCACCGGCGAGTGAGACGACCTCGGGCCTGTTGGCGACCGAGAAGAGGGCGCGCACGGCGCTCGCCCGCATACCGTGGGTGCGAGCGGCGTAGTGGTCGACGTATCTGTCGAGGCGGGTGTCGTGGCGGACGACCTCTGGTTCACTCACGTGGTCCACTGTGCCGCACCGGCCGGGAAAGTACCATTGAGACCACCGTCGGCCGCGCTTCGGCGCGGCCGGTGTCACGGTAGGAGGTTCCATGCGTACTCGTCGGCTGCGTCCGCTCGTGGCGTCAGGGATCTCCACCCTGCCGCTGTGGCACTGCCGAACGAGTCTGGTGGGGCCCGACGCCGACCCGTCGCCCGCCTGGGCGGTGGCGGCCGAGGACCGGTTCGGCTCGTGCGGAATGAGCGCTTACGACAGCGACGAACTGATCGGGTGGGTGGTCTTCTGCCCGGCTCTGCATGTGCCCGTGGAGCACCGGCTCGCCCAGGGCACGCGGTTGGCCGACTCGGCCATGCTGCTCGGGGTCGCGGTGCGCGACACCCACCGTGGCCAGGGCATCGGACGCCAACTGGTGCAGGCGGCGGCCGCCCGCATGGTGGGAGGCGCCACCTGTGTCGACGCCCTCGGCGCCGCGGTTCCGCTCACGTGTGAGGTGGCCCCCTTGTACTGGCTCACCGCGGTTGGCTTCGCCCCCGTCGACGCCAACGGCACCGGGCCCGGTCCGAGGCGGATGCGCCTCGACCTCGGTGCGACGATCCGCTGGCGTCCCGACCTGCGCTCGGCGGTCGACCTGCTGACCGGCTGGGTATCTCGTCCGGGTGTGGCTCACGAACCGGCCCGACGCGTGGCGCACGACCATTCGGTGGGCCGCGCCTGAGCGGGCGAATGGGCACGGCCCGTGTCGGGGGAGAACACGGGCCGTGCGGGGCGGCCATCGATGATGGCCGGGATCGGGTCGCTCAGAGGTGGATCACCTGGTCGACGAGGATGAGGTTCGGGTTCGACACCGTCGCCCGATTCTTCTGCCACAGGGCCTTCCAGCCGCCCTGGATGTTGTGGCGCTGGGCGATGGCGCTGAGGGTGTCGCCGGCCCTCACCGTGTAGGCGGCGCCGGAGACCTCCGAGGACGCCGGCGTGGGCGTCGTGGTGGTGCGGGCGACCGGCGCATCGACGTCGTCGCGAACCGTGCTGCGCGAGGCTTCGCGGGTGCGGGTGGTGGTCACCGTGCGGGTGGTCACCACGGCGGTGCCGGTGCCGCCGTTGGCGGCGCTGAGTCCGCCTCGGACGCCGCACGTCGGCCAGGCGCCGGGTCCCTGAGCCGCGAGCACCCGCTGGGCGATTGCGATTTGTTGCGCCTTGGTGGCCCTGTCGGCGGTGCCGGCGTAGGCGCCGCCGCCATAGGCGAGCCAGGTGCTGTGGCTGAACTGCAGGCCCCCGTAGTAGCCGTTGCCGGTGTTGATGGCCCAGTTGCCACCCGACTCGCAGGCGGCCACCCGGTCCCACACGGACAGGTCGACGGCGTGTGCGGGGGTGGCGGTGACCACGGCCATGGCGGCGCCGGCACCGAGGGCCGCGGTTGCGGCGAGGGAGGCGAGGCGAATGCTGTTCTTCATGCGGGAAGGTCCTTCCGGATCGACTGGTGGCCGCGGTTGCGGCGTCCGACGCATCGTTGGGTCCAGGAACCGATGAACCGGGCGGTGCGCCTGCCAGAACAGCCGGGTGGGAGGGTGACCCGAGGGCCCGTGCTGCGACTGGCTATTCAGTTGATGGAAGGACCGTACGCGATACCTGAGAGATTCTCAACCTGTGATCACATGTTTCTCAGATTCCCGGTGTCGGAGGGCGGGGGGATGTCGCCGGTCCGACGACATCCGGAGGGAGTCCCGGCCGCCTGACCGCGGGCCGCGAGAGCGCCGGGGCGGGGGCGAACCGGGGTGAATGGAGTCCCTGAGAACGCAAGACACCGCCCGATG
>DAIESZ010000148.1 GCA_027346035.1 Propionibacteriaceae bacterium | reverse complement strand
GGCGCACGGCTACGTGTCGCTCGTCCGCAGCGGCAAGGACGAGGAGGCGTTCCAGCTGGTCCTCGACGCCACGCCGCTCGTCGGGACCCTCGGCCGTGCCTGCTATGCCCCGTGCGAGTCGGAATGCACTCGCACCAAGCTCGAGGGTCCGGTGCCGATCCGGCTGATCAAACGCTTCGCCGCCGATCGGCACTACGCCACCCACGACGGCACCGGCGTGACCGTCGCCGAGCCGAACGGCAGGAGGATCGCGATCGTCGGCTCGGGGCCCGCCGGACTCACCGCGGCCTGGCAACTGGCCCGGCTGGGCTACGGGGTCAAGATCGTCGAGAAGCGCGACCAGCCGGGCGGCTTCCTCCGGCACGCCATCCCCACCTACCGGTTGCCCCACGAGGTGGTCGACGCCGACATCGCGAACGTGACGGCGCTGGGCGTCGAGATCGAGTGCAACGCCGCGGTCACCGACGTGGCCGCGCTCAGGGGCGAGGGCTTCGACGGAGTCATCCTGGCCACCGGCACCCCGCTGTCGATGTCGATGGAGATCCCCGGCGAGGATGCCCGGGGCGTCGTCAGCGGGCTCGAATTCCTCAACGACGTGGCCAACGGCGGGTCCCCCGACCTTGCGGGGAAGCGGGTGGTCGTCATCGGCGGCGGCAACGTCGCGATGGACGCCGGGCGCGTCGCCCGTCGACTCGGCGCGGCCGAGGCACGGATCGCCTACCGCCGGGGACGCGGAGAGATGCCGGCGCACCACGTCGAGGCCGATGACGCCGAGCGCGAGGGCGTGGTCTTCGAACTGCTGGTCGCTCCCACCCGCATCGTCGCCGGACCGGACGGCGAGGTCACCGGCATCGAACTGCAGAAGATGCGGCTCGGCTCGCCCGACGGCTCCGGCCGCCGCAGGCCCGAGCCGGTCCCCGGCAGCGAGTACACGCTCGCCTGCGACTTGGTGATCTCCACGATCGGCATGGGGCCGGACGCCGACCCCTATCGCTCCCTGGCCGGCGTGGTCGGCGGCAACCGGATCAAGGTCGACGCCCGAACGCTCCAGACCGACGTGCCGTACCTGTTCGCCGCGGGTGACGTCGCCACCGGCGCCACCGACATCACCCGCGCGATCGGCGCCGGGCGACGGGCCGCGCACATGATCGACCGCTGGCTCACCGGCCGGCCGATGGACGGCTTCGACGCCCTCGACGACCGGCTGCCCACCGTCGATCACGAGACGGTGCTCGCCCGGCAGGCGAGGTTCGGTCATCGTGACCCGGTGTCCGGCGAGGTGGTGCTGCTGCCGCGTCCCGACGATTTCAGCGAGATCGAACAGCCCCTCACCGAGGAGCAGGCGCGTGCCGGCGCAGGATCGTGCCTCGACTGCGGCGTGTGCTCCGAATGCCAGGAGTGCGTCAAGGCGTGTCCCGCGGATGCGATCCGCATGGACATGCGCGACGTCGAGCGGCAGTTCGACGTCGGCGCGGTCGTCATCTCCACCGGGCACAAGCTCTTCGCCGCCGATCTCAAGCCCGAGTACGGGTTCGGCACCTACCCGAACGTCATCACCGGCATGCAGATGGATCGGCTGCTCGCGCCCACCCGCCCGTTCAACACCGTCCTGCGTCCGGGCGACGGAAAGGTTCCCGACCGCATCGCCTACGTCTCCTGCACCGGCTCGCGCGACAAGACTGTCGGCAATCCGTTGTGCTCCAAGTTCTGTTGCATGTACTCGATCAAGCAGAACCAGCTGATCATGGGGGCCCTTCCCCTCGCCGACGTGACCATGCACTACATGGACATGCGGGCGGCCGGGAAGCGCTACGACGAGTTCTACATGCAGGCCAAGGACATGGGCGCCGAGTACATCAAGGGCAGGGTGGCGCAGATCTCCGAGAAGGATAACGGCGATCTGATCCTGCGGTACGAGGACATCGAGAACGGGGGGCGGATCGTCGAGGCGGAGTACGACCTCGTCGTGCTCGCCGTCGGCATCCAGCCCAATCGCGACGTCGAGAAGCTCTTCGTCGACGCTCCGCTCGGCCTCGACGAGTTCTACTACGTCGCCGAACCCAGCGAGGAGATCGAGCCCGGCCAGACCAACATCCCGGGCGTCTTCGTGGCCGGCACGGCGTCCGGGGCGAAGGACATCGTCGACACCATCCTGCACGCCGGGGCGGCGGCGGCCCAGGCCGCGGCCCACCTCACGCACCACCACTTCGCCGCATCGGAACCGGTGACCCAAGGAGCCCACGCATGAGCGAGCAGCCCAACTCCACCGACGACGCCGCGATCCCCGAGCGGCGGATCGGCGTCTACATCTGCCACTGCGGTGGCAACATCTCCGACTACGTCGACGTGGAGGCCGTGCGCGAGGCGCTGAAGGACGAGCCCGACGTCATCGTGTCGGAGTCGCCCGTGTTCGCCTGCGCCGACGGCACCCAGCACGACATGATCGACGACATCGACGGTCAGCACCTCGACGGCCTGGTGGTTGCCTCCTGCTCGCCCAAGCTGCATCAGGTCACGTTCCGCAACATGTCCAACCGCGCCGGCCTGAACCCGTTCTCCTACACGCAGGTGAACATTCGCGAGCAGACGTCGTGGGCCCACACCCACGACCGCGCCGGGGCCACGGAGAAGGCGATCGGCCTGGTCCGGGCCGGTGTGGCCAAGACCCGGCTGTCCGTGCCGCTGGTGCCGCTGGTCGTTCAGACCAAACCGCGGACCCTGGTCGTGGGTGGAGGCATTGCGGGGCTGCGCGCCGCCATCGGGCTCGCCGACGTCGGCCTCGATGTCCTGGTCGTCGAACGCGAGGATCAGCTCGGGGGGTGGATGGGCCGGTTCGGCCCCACCTTCCCGCGGGACCTGGCCGGCCGCGACGAGATCGCGGCTCTTGTCGCCGAGATCGATTCCCGTCGCGACATCACCACCTATGTGGCCGCGGAGCTCACCGGAAAGTCGGGGAGCTTCGGCAACTACTCGGCCGAGATCACCCTGCACCGCGCCCAGGGCGACAAGGTGCTGACGCTCGAGGTCGGTTCGATCATCGTGGCTACGGGCTTCGACACCTATCTTCCCGAGGCCGGCGAGTTCGGCTACGGCATCGACGGGGTGGTGACACTGCCCGATTTCAAGGCACTGGTCGAATCCAGCACGGGCCGGCTGACCCGCAACGGGAAGCAGGTGCGCAGCGTCGCCTACATCTATTGCGTCGGGAACCGCCAGGAGGCGCCGGGCAACGAATACTGCTCCAAGTTCTGCTGCGCCGCCACGATCCACGAGTCGATCCAGGTGAGCCGGCTCGATCCCACGGTGCGACAGTTCCACCTGCATCGCGACGTCCGCGCCTACGGCAAGGCCGAACTCCTCTACTCCGAGTCTCGGGAGTTGGGCTCGACCTACCTCAAGTTCCCCGATGACGAGCCCCCGGCGGTCGCCACCCTGCCGGACGGCCGCCTGGGTGTCACGGTCGTCGACCTGCTCACCGGTCGTCGCGAACTCACGCTACCGGTCGACCTCGTGGTTCTGGTCACGGGCATGGTGCCGCGAGAGAACACGGGCCTGACGAACCTGTTGAAGCTGCCTCTTGGAACCGACGGGTTCTACAACGAGATCCACCCCAAGCTCCGGCCGGTCGAGACCGTTGTCGACGGCGTCCTGATCGCAGGGTGTTGCCAAGGTCCCAAGACCGCCGGGGAGAGCGTGGCCTCGGGCATGGCGGCAGTGGCCCAGAGCGCGGCCATCCTCAAGAAGGGCTACGCCGAGCTCGATCCCCTGGTGGCCACCGTCACGGCCGATGCGTGCACCGGCTGCATGGCGTGCGTGTCGGCGTGCCCGTACTCGTCGATCACGCCGATCAGCTGGGACGGGCACCAGATCGCATCGATCGACGCCTCCAGCTGCAAGGGGTGTGGCGGGTGCGTCCCCGTCTGCCCCGAAGACGCCATCGATCTTCTCGGTTACACGGACGCGCAGATGCGTGCCGCGATCGAAGCCCTCGTGAAGGAGCCAGTCGGATGACCACGCCATTGCGCGATCCCCGGGAGGTGATCCGCGAGGAGCCGCTGATGCACGCGCCGATCCTGGCGGCCGTCGCCGACCAACCCCTCACCATCGCAGGCATCGCCGAACGGCTCGGCCGCCCCACCCAGGAGGTCGTCTACTGGGTCATGGGGATGCGGCGCTACGGACTCCTGGTCGAGGGCCCTGAGGCCGACGACGACGGCTTCTTCACCTTTCAGTCCACAGGCAAGGAGGCATAGTCGTGAGCACTCTGATCGATCCCGGTCTGATGGGTGACGTTCTCAAGTTCGGCGCGGCCGACGTCACCGCCTGCTACAGCTGTGGCAACTGCACCGCCACCTGCCCCCTCGCGGACAACGACGCCTCGTTCCCCCGGGGGATCATCCGCCTCGCACAGGTCGGGCTGACCGATGACCTGGTGTCCAGCAAGGAACTGTGGACGTGCTACCAGTGCGGAGAATGCACGACGAAGTGCCCGACCCAGGCCGACCCTGCCGAGTTCATGGCAACCTCCCGGCGCTATGCGATCGCCCACTACGACAAGTCCGGACTCGCCAGGGTCTTCGCCACGAAGCCCGCCGTGGGATGGCTTCTCGTGGTGGTGTTCGCTGCGATCTTCGCGGGCTTCTTCATGACCGTTCGCGGACCCGCCGATGCCAACGCGCTGGTCCTGTTCGACTTCATCCCGTACCCGGTCATCCACTGGACCGGTATCGGCGTGATGGTCCTGGTGGCGGTGTTCGCCGTGTGGGGTGTGGCCTCGTTGGCTCGGGACATGGCCCGGAAGGACCAGGTGACCTGGAAGGAACTCACCGGTTCCGCGGAGGGCCGCAGGCGCGCGTCGAAGGCCCTGTGGTACTCGCTCGGCATCGAGTCCCTGGGCCAGCGGCGCTACCGCGAGGACTGCGTGGACAGTGCGCCGATCGAACCGCTGTATCGCCGCCGCTGGTTGATCCACGCGCTCACACTGTGGGGCTTTCTCGGGTTGATGCTCGCGACCGGGCTCGACTACGGGCTCGACGTCGCCGGCATCAAGGCCACCGGCACTCCCGTTCCCCTGTGGTACCCCACTCGGGCGCTGGGGACGGTCGCCGGTCTGGCGCTCCTCTACGGCGTCACATGGTTCATCATCAAGCGAATCCAGCGCGCCGGCGTGGCGTCGCGCACCAGCACGCCGATGGACTGGATGTTCCTCGGCCTGCTGTGGGTGACCGGGCTGACGGGCTTCCTGATCGAGGTCGCACTCTATGTGACGCCCGCACCGACGTGGGGTTACTGGGTGTTCCTGGTGCATGTGGCGATCGCCCTGGAACTGGTGCTGTTCCTGCCGTTCACAAAGTTCGCCCACGCGATGTACCGCCCGGTGGGCCTGTTCTTCTACAGCCTCGCCAAGCAGAGGACCGACGCCGGGTGAGGACCAAGGGCGGGGGCCCCGGAGGATTCGAGCCGGGGCCGCTGCCCTCACGACAACCGATCCGGTCGTGAGCGCGGCGAGGCGGGCGACCCCGTCGGCGGCTACAGGCTCTGGAGGCCTTCCGCCGTCTCCAGCAGGGCGTCCCGCCGGAGGCTGTACAGCGTCTGACGGCCCACCTGGCGAACCGATACCAGACCGGCCCTCACCAGGATGGACATGTGATGCGACACGGTCGATGCGGCGAGTCCGGTGTGCTCCACGATCTTGCAGCCGCAGATCTCGTCGGGACCGCAACACGTCTTGCCGTAGTCCGGAGTCTTGTCGCCGATGTATCGCAGGATCTCGCGGCGCTGCTCGGAGGCGAGAGCCTTGAAGACGTCGGTTGCCGACGTTCGGCTCTGCGTCACGGTCATGGCACCCCACCTCGATGATCCTTCAACGATCATCCCACCCTACTCCTCCGCGGTGGGCGAAATCAGCCTCGCGCCGGCATCCAGGACGCCGGCGCGGCCAGCACCCGCTGGCGGACCGCAAGGGCGGCGCCCACGGCGGCGGGAGCCGGGTCGAGGCTCACCGCCGACACCTCCGGGGGGCTGAACGGCGCGGACAGCACCCGGGAATTGAGTTCGCTGGTGAGTGTCGGGCGCAGCCAGTCGAAGACGACGGCAAGGTGTCCGCCGAGCACCACCCGGGGAAGGTCGAGCAGATTGAGGGCCGCCGACACGGCGATGGCCAGCGCATGGCCCGCGGACTCGATGGCACCGAGCGCCCTGCCGTCGCCCGAGCGCAGCGCCGCGACGAGCGCGTCGAGCGAGTCGACCCCGGCCTTCTCGAGGATTGCCCGGCGTCCGGCGTACACCTCCAGGCAACCGTGTGACCCACAGCCGCAGAGCGGGCCGCCGTCATTGACGCAGACGTGCCCCAGTTCTCCGGCCCATCCATGACGGCCGGTCATCACCTGGCCCCCGATGATCGCGGCGGATCCGATGCCCACCTCGCCGGACACGTACAACAGGTCGTCGTGCCTGCTGCCCTGCAGCACGGTCAGCGCGGCGCAGTCGGCCTCGTTGGCGGTCCACAGGTATTCGCCGGGATCCCAACCGGCCGCCGCCAACGCCTGCCGGATCGGCTGGAGGGGTTGC
>DAIESZ010000143.1 GCA_027346035.1 Propionibacteriaceae bacterium | reverse complement strand
GGACTGCTCAAGGTCGTCTTCGCCACGGAGACCCTCGCGCTCGGCATCAACATGCCGGCGCGCACCGTCGTCATCGAGAAGCTCGTCAAGTACAACGGCGAGACCCACGCCGACATCACACCGGGCGAATACACCCAGCTCACCGGCCGGGCCGGCCGGCGCGGCATCGACGTCGAGGGCCACGCGGTCGTCGTGTGGCAGCCGGGCATGGATCCCCGGGCGGTTGCCGGCCTGGCCTCCCGGCGCACCTACCCGCTGCGCTCGTCGTTCGCGCCCACCTACAACATGGCCGTCAATCTCGTGTCGCGGGTGGGACGCCACCAGGCGCGGCGCCTGCTCGAACAGAGCTTCGCGCAGTTCCAGACCGACCGCTCCGTCGTCGGGTTGGCCCGCACCGTCGACCGGAACAGCGAGGCCGTCAGGCAGTACCTCGAGGCGGCCGCCTGCGACCGTGGTGACTTCGCCGAATACGCCCGCCTGCGCGAGGAGGCCAACCAGTTGGAGGCCGAGGCGGTACGACTGCGTCGGGCCGACCGCCGGGCCGAGGCGTTCGACGCGCTGACCCGGCTCGAGCCGGGGGACATCGTGCACGTGCCCGCCGGACGCCACCGCGGGTGGGCCGCCGTGATCGACGTGGGGCACGGGCAGGAGCCGCACCCGTTCGTCGTCACCGAGGGACGCGAATTCGTCCGGCTCACGCTCGACGCGTTCCCCGTGCCGGTGTCGGCCGTCGGCCGGCTGCGCATCCCCCACAAGTTCGATCCACGCCAGTCGGCCGCCCGGAAGGCGCTCGCCTCGTCCCTCCTCGACAAGCTCGAGGCGCTCGACCCGGCCGTGCTGCGGCCCGACAAGGGGCCGACCGACGCGGAGCTGACCGACCAGATCGCCGAGCTGCGGGCCAGGATCCGGGCCCATCCCTGCCACGACTGTCCGGACCGCGAGAGTCACGCCCGCTTCGCCGAGCGGGCCATGCGGCTCGAACGCGAGACGACGCAGGCCGCCGCCAAGGCGCAGGTCCGCACGAACACGATCGCCACCCGCTTCGACCGGCTGTGCGGCGTCCTCGAGTCGCTCGGATACCTGGAGAAGGTGGAGCACGGGGACCACGGGGAACTCACGGTCACCCAGTCCGGCCGGACGCTGTCGCGGATCTACTCGGTGCTCGACCTCGTCACCGCCGAGTGCGTGCGAGACGGCGTGTTCGACGGGCTCACCCCCGCGCAACTGGCGGCGGTGATCAGCTCGCTCGTGTACGAGTCGCGTCGCACCGATGCCGGCAAGCCGGCGCGGATGCCCGACCGGGCCAGCGAGCAGGCCCAACAGCGGCTCCGTGACACGTGGCGCCGCGTGGGCCTGGTCGAGCGGGACTTCCGCGTCGAGCGCGCCCCCTCCCCCGACATCGGGTTCGCCGAGGCCGCCTACGGGTGGGCCTCGGGCTGGACCCTTGCCGGCGTCCTCGACCACAGTGGGCTGTCCGCCGGCGACTTCGTGCGGTGGGTGCGCCAGGTGGTCGACTTCGCCGGACAGATCGCCGACGCCGTGGGCCCCGGCGACCTGCGACGCACCGCCCGGGAGGTCGTCGTGGCCATGCGTCGCGGCGTCATCGAATACGACATCGACGAGGACTGATCGACAATGACCCAGACCGAACCCGCCCGCCCTGCCGGACGCCGCCTGCTGCCCGGGCAGGCGTGCCGCATCCACGTGAGTTCGCCCGAGACTGACCGGCTGCTGTACACGACGACCGAGCGCCTCTACGAGGCGCCGAACTGGGCACCCGACGCTCACCTGGTCGTCAACGGCGACGGGTTGTTGTGGGACCTGCCGCTCGACGGGTCGTCCGAGCCGCGTCCGATCGAAACCCCGGGCCTGCCGCCGGTCAACAACGACCATCTCCTGTCGCCCGACGGTGCGACGATCTACGCATCCGCCAACGACGGGCACATCCACGCGGTTCCCCGGCACGGGGGCGCCGCTCGCAGGATCACCCCTGACGACGGACGCCTGCACTTCCTGCACGGCGTCGATCCGACCGGCGAGCACCTCGCCTACGTGGCGATCACGCTCGGCGAGCCGACCGTATGGATCGGCCACGTGCGGGTCATCGGCGTCGACGGCTCCGGCGACCACGCGGTCACCCAGCCGGGGGAACGCCACGACGACGGGCCCGAGTATTCGCCGGACGGCGAGTGGATCCTGTTCAACACCGAACGGTTCACCACCGCGGCGGGTCACGGTCAGCTCGCCCGGGTGCGACCCGACGGCAGCGGTCTCGAACGCCTCGCCGAGACCGATCGGGTCGACTGGTTCCCGCACCTGTCACCCGACGCTCGCCACGGCGTCTACATCAGCTTCCCGGCCGGGACCCTCGGCCCCCCCGAGAACCTCCCGGTGCGACTCAACCTCGTCGAGGCGCCCGATTGGCGGCGTCCGGTGCGCACGATCGAGTTGTTCGGCGGGCAGGGCACGATCAACGTGACCAGTTGGGCACCCGACTCGGCGTCCTTCGCCTGGGTCGACTACCCGCTCGGCGACTGAGCCCTGCCGCGCGGTGACCGGGGCGCCTCGCCCGCGTCGGACTCCGCGCGCCGATCGATACGATGGCGGGCATGGCCGTGGCTGTGCGCGTGATCCCCTGCCTCGACGTCACCGACGGGCGGGTCGTCAAGGGCGTCAATTTCGAGAATCTCCGCGATGCCGGTGACCCGGTCGAGTTGGCGCGGCTCTATGGCGACTCCGGAGCCGACGAGCTGACGTTCCTCGACATCTCCGCCTCGGCCGACGGCCGGGCCACGACACTCGACATGGTCGCCCGGTGCGCCGAGACCGTGTTCATCCCGCTCACCGTCGGTGGCGGAGTCACCGGCCCGGTCGACGTCGACGACCTGTTGCGGCACGGGGCCGACAAGGTCGGCATCAACACCGGGGCGATCCGGCGGCCGGAGGCGATCGACGAGATCGTCGAACGCTTCGGCAACCAGGTGCTCGTGCTCAGCCTCGACGCCCGCCGCGAGCCGGGCCGTCCCTCGGGGTTCGGCGTCACCACCCACGGCGGACGCCGCTCGGCCGGTCTGGACGCCATCGCCTGGGTCAAGGAGGCCTGCGACCGGGGCGTGGGAGAAGTGCTGCTCAACTCGATGGACGCCGACGGCACCACCAGCGGCTTCGACATCGAGATGATCCGGGCGGTGCGCGAGGTCGTCGACGTGCCGCTCGTCGCCTCCGGCGGGGCCGGTCGGCCGGAGGACTTCGTCGCGGCCGCGCGGGCCGGCGCCGACGCGGTGCTCGCCGCCAGCGTCTTCCACTACGGCACCCTGACGATCGCCGAGGTGAAGCAGGCGATGCGCGACGCGGGCGTCGAGGTGCGCTGACCGGCGTCGGTCGGCTACGTGACGTGTTGACCGGCGTCGGCCGGCACCCGTCGGCGTACGGCCGTGCCGTCGGCGTACGACCGGGCCGTCGGATCTGACCCGGTCGTACGCCGCGACGACCACCTCGTACGCCGCGACGACCGGACCGCGGGCCGGTACACGCGGCCATGGGTCCGCACTAGGGTCGGACGCATGAACGACTGCCTGTTCTGCCGGATCATCGCCGGAGACTTGCCCTCCCGCACCATCTACGAGGACGCCTCGACCATCGCGTTCCTCGACATCCAGCCGTGGGGCACCGGGCACTCTCTCGTGCTGCCCAAGCGGCACGTGGCGTCGCTGCTCGAGGATGCCGGCGCCCTGGCCGAGATCGCTCCGCAGGTCGGCGAGGTGGCCCGGCTGCTCGTCGACCGCCTCGGTGCCGACGGTGTCAACGTGTTGTGCAACGCGGGTGCGGCGTCCGGTCAGGAGGTCATGCACCTCCACGCCCACGTGATCCCGCGGTTCGCGGCCAGCCCGGGCATCCAGAACATGCGCTCGCACCCGCACGACGACCTCGACGCCGTGCACGCCCGGATCATCGGGGCGTGAGCGTCGGGACGTCCAGATGGCGAGACCGGCCGCCCGAACGTTTGACGCCTCCCGCGCGTGCGGGGAAACTGTCGGTATGCAGTTCGTGCTCGTAGCCGTCTGAGCGCTCCGTCCAGTCTCTGGTCGCGGCGCTTCCTCCGTTTGCCCGTCGGGCAACGGGGGTTTTTTATTGGCCGGGAACGGGCGCTGCCGACAGCCCGCACCGGTCGCGGCGGACCGGCGGACCGGCCCGTCGGTCAGCACCGCACGGACGCCGGCCGGGTGAGGGTCACCCGGCCCCGAAGGAAGGGACACCCGATGCACAGCGGATCCACTCTCACTGGAGCGCAGGCGCTCGTGGCCTCGCTCGAGAAGCTCGGTGTCGAGGTGGTTTTCGGGATCCCCGGCGGCGCGATCCTGCCGCTCTACGATCCTCTCTACGACTCGAGCGTGCGACACATCCTGTGCCGCCATGAGCAGGGGGCAGGGCACGCCGCCGAGGGGTACGCCCTGGCCACCGGGCGGGTCGGCGTGTGCATCGCGACCTCGGGCCCCGACGCGACGAACCTCGTCACCCCCCTCGCCGACGCCTACATGGACTCGGTGCCCATGGTGGCCATCACGGGCCAGGTGAACTCGGCGTTCATCGGCACCGACGCCTTCCAGGAGGCCGACATCCGGGGCATCACGATGCCGGTGACCAAGCACAACTTCCTCGTCAAGCGCGCCGAGGACATCCCGGCCGCGGTCAAGCACGCCTTCCACCTGGCCGAGACCGGGCGTCCCGGGC
>DAIESZ010000135.1 GCA_027346035.1 Propionibacteriaceae bacterium | reverse complement strand
GCCCGGGATCCTCGTGAGGTCCCAGGGGTTGTGCGTCGGACCGAACGCCGAGGTCTCGGTGGAACTGCCCATGGCGAACTCGTCGAGGTTGGTCTTGCCGAGGATCACGAGGTCGTTGTCGATGAGACGCTGAACGATCGTCGCGTTGTAGACGGGCCGGTAGTTCTCGAGGATCCGCGACCCCGCGGTGGTCGGCAGGCCCTCGTAGCTGAGGAGGTCCTTCACCGCGATGGGGACGCCGGCGAGCGGGCCGAGCGGCTCACCGGCCGCCCGTTTCGCGTCGACGCGCCGGGCGGTCTCGAGCGCGCGGTCGCGATCGAGCGCCAGGAACGCGTGCACCTGGGCGTCGACGGCCTCGATCCGCCCGAGGAACGCCTCGGTCACCTCGACGGCCGTGAGCTCGCCGGAGCGGATGGCCGCGGCGAGGTCGGCCGCACTGCGGCGCAGGAGCGGGTTCATCACGCCTCCTCGTCGAGGATCCGGGGGACGCGGAACCGGCCGTCCTCGGCGTCGGGCGCGTTGGCCAGCACCTCGTCCTGGGACAACGAGCGGGTGACGACGACGTCGCGGAGCACGTTGACCAGCGGCAGCGCGTGCGAGGTGGGAGGGATGTCGCCCTGGGCCACCGCGGCGACGCTGGCCACCGAGTCGAGGATGACATCAAGCTGCGGGGCGAGCTTCGCCAGTTCGGCGGGGGTCAGCTCGATGCGGGCCAGCGCCGCCAGGCGGGCCACGTCATCGGGGGTGAGGGACACGTGGTTCTCCTTGTGAGGGAGCAGTCGGAGACCGGGAACGGCACCCGACGGCGGGTCGGGACCATGCGGGGCCTGGATCAGTTCGTCATCCTAGTGTCTCGGCCCCACCCGGCCGCGCCGGCAGCAGTGGCGTCCGGCCCCGCAACACGACCGTAACCACGTCGACTCCGAATCCGTCGGTGTGGTTTGCGAGACTGGGTGCGTGATGTTGTTGCGCGTACAGCTGCCCGACCGGCCCGGCTCCCTCGGGGCGGTGGCCACCGCGCTCGGCGCGGTGGGTGCCGACATCCTGGCCATCGAGATCGTCCAGAAGGGCGACGGCGTGGCCATCGACGACTTCATGGTCGACATCCCTCCGGCCCTGCAGCCCGACTCGCTCGTGAGCGCCTGCACCGCAATCCCGGACTGCCGGGTGCTCTACGTGTCGCGCCATCAGGAGACCTGGGGCATCGAGAGCGACATCGTCACGCTCAACCGAATGTCCGCCGACCCCGCACGCGACGCAGAGATCCTGCTCGAGGCCGCCCCCACCGTGTTCCACAGCCAGTGGGCGGCGCTCATCGACGCGACCATCCCCGAAGTCGTCATGAGCACCGAACTGGCCCCCGAATTCGACGCCGACGGGCTGCGCATGATCACACCCTTCGACGCCGCGCACCGGCGCGACCTGCCGACGGGATGGGTCGACTCGTGGCCCGCGACGGCTGCGGCGGTCGCGCCGCTGGCCCGGGGCAGGGCGATCGTGCTCGGCCGGGCCGGCGGACCAGCATTTCTCGACTCGGAGATGAACCGACTCGTGCATCTCGCCCGGCTGGCGCACTGACGCCCGGCGGTCACCGGCGCCACCGCTCGGGTCAGAGCAGCGACTTGTAGAAGAAGTACCCCAGCACGCAGATGAGCGTGAGAGCGGCGACGAACGCCAGCGACACCCAGATCCGCATCCGCTTCTTGGCCCGAGTGGTGGGCACGCCCTCCGGACCCCACACCCCCACCTTGGGCTGTACCCGCAGCGGGGTGCGTCCGTTGAGGTTGAGGTTCGAGAACACCGCCACGCCGCCACTCTAGTGCGACGTCCGCGCCCGGCCTCCCCGACGAGGACGGTGCCACGGGACCCGGCTCGCCACGAACGTGCCGCCGGAGCCCGGCTCGGGGCGAGAATGGATGCATGCAGGCCGTTCGACCGGCCGCTGTGGCCGGACTATTTTATCCGGGTCGACGATCCGAGTTGCGCTCGATGATCGCCGCGCTGCTCGATGACGCACGAACCCGCGTCGCCGACGTCGACCTCGCACCCACCGGGCTGATCCTCCCTCATGCGGGCTACATCTACTCGGGGTCGACCGCCGCCCTCGGTTACGCGCTCCTGGAGCGGCTCCGCAGCCGGATCACCCGGGTCGTGCTGCTCGGCCCCTGCCATCGGGTCTACACCGAGGGCCTGGCCCTGCCCGACGCCGCGGCCTTCGAGACGCCCCTCGGCAGCGTTCCCGTGCTCGACGTACCGGCCGAGGTCCGACGCGCGCTCCCCCAACTCGGGGTGAGCACCCTCGTGCACGCCGAGGAGCACTCCCTGGAGGTGCACGTGCCGTTCCTGCAGTCGGTGCTCGACGACTTCTCGCTGGTGCCGCTGGCGGTCGGCGGCGTCACGGCGTCCCAGGTGGCGGCGGTCATCGACGCCCTGTGGGGCGGCCCCGAGACCGTGATCATCGCCTCGTCCGACCTGTCGCACTACCTGCCCTACGAGCAGGCCAACGTCGTCGACACGCGCACCGTGCACCAGATCCTGCGCCTCGACGCGACCCTCACCCACGACCAGGCATGTGGGGCCGACCCCGTCAACGGACTGCTCCTGTCATCCCGGCGGCATGGGCTGACCCCTCACCTGCTGGGCCGCTGCACCTCCGGCGACACCGCCGGGGACAAGGGAAGGGTGGTGGGTTATGCAGCACTCGCTCTGGCCTCCTGACGCCGGCCCGACGCTCACCGGCGTCGCCCGGGCGGCGATCGCCGAACGCCTCGGCATGGCGGTCGAACATCCCGAGTCAGCCACGGCGCCGTGGCTGCACGAGCACGGTGCGGCGTTCGTCACCCTCACCGAGCAGCACCGGTTGCGCGGCTGCATCGGATCGCTCGAACCGTGGCGACCCCTCATCGACGACGTCCGCGCCAACGCGGTGTCGGCGGCGTTCCACGACCCGCGGTTCCCTCAGCTCGAGGGCGGGGAGTTCCGCGACGTGTCGATCGAGGTGTCGGTGCTGACACCCGCCGAACCGTTCCCCGTGCGTGACGAGGCGGACGCGGTCGCGCGGCTCCGTCCCGGCGTCGACGGCGTGGTGCTGGAGTCCGGACGCCACCGCGGCACCTTCCTCCCGCAGGTGTGGGACCAACTCCCCGACCCCGAGCAGTTCCTCGATCATCTCAAGCTCAAGGCGGGCCTGCCCTCCGACCACTGGGGGCCCGACGTCCGGCTGAGCCGCTACCAGGTCACCGCGTTCCACGAGGAGGACACGCGCCGCTCGACGTGAGGAGAACACCCCATGACCACCACCCGGATTCCCCAGTCCGAGCACCCCGCACGCTACTGGCACGTCCTCGACGACGGCCGGATCCAGTGCGACCTGTGCCCCCGCCACTGCCGCCTGCACGACGGCCAACGCGGCTTCTGCTTCGTCCGGGCCCGCCAGGACGACCACATGGTGCTCACGACCTACGGTCGCTCGTCCGGCTTCTGCATCGACCCGATCGAGAAGAAGCCGCTCAACCACTTCTTCCCGGGCACCTCGGTGCTGTCCTTCGGCACGGCGGGGTGCAACCTCGGCTGCAAGTTCTGCCAGAACTGGGACATCTCCAAGTCGACCGAGATGGACCGGCTGATGGACGCCGCGGGACCCGACGACATCGCCGAGGCGGCCCGACGGTGGAACGCCGACAGCATCGCGTTCACGTACAACGACCCGGTCATCTTCGCCGAGTATGCGATCGATGTGGCCCGCGCCGCGCACGAGCACGGCCTGAGGTCCGTGGCGGTCACCGCGGGCTACATCGGGCCCGAGGCACGGGCCGACTTCTTCTCCGTCATGGACGCCGCGAACGTCGATCTCAAGGGATTCACCGAGGACTTCTACTGGCACATCACCGGCGGCCACCTGCAACCCGTGCTCGACACCCTCACCTACCTGCGCCACGAGACGTCGGTGTGGCTCGAGATCACCACGCTGCTGATCCCCGGTCACAACGACTCCTCCGAGGAGATCCGGCGGATGTGTGAGTGGGTCGTGGCCGAACTCGGCGCCGACGTGCCCCACCACTTCAGCGCGTTCCACCCCGACTACCGCATGCTGGACGTGCCACCGACTCCGCTCGACACGCTCCGCCGGGCCCGCGAGATCGGCCTCGAGGCGGGCGAGCACTTCGTCTACACCGGCAACCTCACGAACCGGTCGGGCGAGATCACCCACTGCCCCGGGTGCGGCACCGCGGTCATCGAGCGCAACCGCTACGAGATCACCGGCTACCGGCTCACCCCCGACGGCCGCTGCCCGAGTTGCGGCCTGGCGATCCCCGGACACTTCGGCCGGGAGGCCGGGCACTTCGGCGCCCGGCGCATCCCGATCCTCATCGGGCGCTGACGCCGTCCGCCGACCTGCGCATCACCGCGACAACTGCTCGGCGACGAGCGGTGCAGCGCGCCGCACCAGGGCCAGCGCGGCCCGCGCCGGGCCCGGCGTCCACAACCCCAGGCCGCACGCGGGGCTGAGCGAGACCCGCTCCACGACCAGGTCCGGGTCGAGTCCCAGTCGCCCGAGCGATCGCACGGCGGCCCGCACGAGGTCGTCGAGCCCTGGCAGGTGGTCGGGCACATCGCTCGCCAGCACGCCGAGCACCAGCTCACCACCGCCCTCGAGCCAGTGTGCGACCGCGTCCCAGTCACGGGAGTCGAGCGTGCGCGCGGCGACCGAGACGCCGCCGACGCCGGCCCGCCGCACGATCTCGAGGTCGAGTCCGGGCGCGCAGCAGTGCAGCAACACGTCGTCGGTGATGCCGCCGAGCGCCTCCCGCATGATCCGCAGGGACGCCGTCGCCTCCGCGTCGGCCACCGGTCGGTGCCTGGAGAAACCGGACGCGGTCGGCACCCCGCCGGCCAGCACCATCGGCAGCATCGGCTCGTCGACCTGGGCTGTGACGGTCGCCGACGGCAGCCTGCGGCTGATCTCGCTCAACGCCGCCGCCACATCGGCGGCCAGCGACTCGGCGAGTTCGCGACGGGCACCGTGATCGGCCAGCGCCAGGTCACCGAGGGGACGCGAGATCGTTGCCGCGAGGGTGAGCGGGCCGGCGACCGCGACCCGCAGCTCGCCGTCGTACCCCGCGGCCACCTCCTCGAGGTCGTCGAGGTCGCGCCGCCACTGGCCCACCGCACGGCGCTGGTCGGCGCCGCGCCCGGGGGTGAGCCGCCAACCCGACGGCTGCAGGTCGGCGCCCAGGCCGTCGAGGAGGGCAACGGCCCGGCCGACGATGCCCGATCCGGGGCCACGGGCCGGCAGTTCGGGAAGGAACGCGCGGGGACCCAGCTCGTCGAGCACCCATCGCAGGGCTCCGGGGAAGTCGGTCCCGGGGAGTGATCCGAGCCCGGTGGCGTGCATCAGGCCTCCGTTCGGGCGATCGTCGAGGATCCGACGACGCGGTCACCGTCGTAGACGACCACGGCCTGTCCGGGCGCGATGCCGGTGGCCGGATCGTCGAGCAGCACCGACATCGTCGTGGCGTCGCTGTCGATCCGTGCGGGCATCGGCTCGCCGTGGGCCCGCACCTGGGCCAGGCCGCCCCAGCCGCCGAGCACCGGGCGTTGCGTCCACGTGGCCCGGATGCCCTCGATCCGGCCGACCGCGAGGCGCTCCCGGGGTCCGACGACCACGCGGTTGTCGACCGGTTCGATCCGCAGCACGTAGCGGGGACGCCCGTCGGCGGCGGGACGCCCGAGCTGCAGCCCGCGGCGCTGTCCGACGGTGAACCCGTGGTGACCGTCGTGATGGCCCACCACGGTCCCGTCCTCGTCGACGACGTCGCCGGGGCGGGTGCCGAGGCGACGGTTGAGGAACCCCGCGGTGTCCCCGTCGGGGATGAAGCAGATGTCATGGGAGTCGGGCTTCTTGGCCACCCCGAAGCCAAGTTCCCGGGCCTCGGCCCGCACGTCGGGCTTGGTCGTGCCGGCCAGCGGGAACAGGCTGTGCCGCAGCTGATCCTGGTCAAGCACGCCGAGCACGTAGGACTGGTCCTTCGCGTCGTCGGCGGCCCGACGCAGGACGACGTCGTCGCCGTCGCGGTCGAGGCGGGCATAGTGACCCGTGGCGACCGCGTCATAGCCCAGCGCGCGTCCGCGGTCGAGCACCGCGGAGAACTTGATGCTCTCGTTGCAGCGCAGGCACGGGTTCGGCGTCCGGCCGGCGGCGTACTCGCTGAGGAAGTCGTCGACGACCCGCTCGGCGAACTCGTCGGACAGGTCCCACACGTAGAAGGGGATGCCGAGGCGGTCGGCGACCCGGCGCGCGTCGTGGGAGTCCTCGAGCGAGCAGCACCCGCGGGCCCCGCTGCGGAACGACTGGGGATTCTTGGACAGGGCGAGGTGCACCCCGGTGACGTCGTGGCCGTCACGCACCATCCGCGCCGCGGCGACCGCCGAGTCGACTCCGCCCGACATCGCGACGAGCACCCGCATGCGATCACCCACCGGCGTCCCCTCTCATCGTGTGCGTCACCGGTGACGATGCCGGCCGACCACCCAGGCTACGTCAGCAACCTACGTCAGGCCATCGCACCCTCGGCACCGTCGCGGATCAGGTCGCCGCGTGCCCGGATGCGTCGCGGGCGGTTGCGACGACCCCGGGAAGCACGCCGAGCAGCCGTTCGATGTCCGCCGCGCCGGTCGTGTGTCCGAGTGAGAACCGGATGCTGGCACCCGCCTCGGCCAGGCTGCGTCCCATCGCGAGCAGCACCTCGCTGGGCTGGTGCACGCCCGCCCGGCACGCGGATCCGGTCGATGCGTCGATGCCCTCCCGGTCGAGGAGCAGCAGGACATCGTCGGCGCGGGTGCCCTCGAAGGTGACATTGGCGATGGCCGGCGACACGTGCGCGCCGCCGTTCACCCTCACGCCGACGATCCCGGCGACGATCCCGTCGAGGAGCCGCCCGCGCAACCCCGCCAGCCGGGCGGACTCGGTCTCCCGCCCCGACTCCGCCTCCCGTAGGGCCGCGGCGAAGCCGACGGCCAGCATCACCGCCTGGGTCCCCGACCGGACGCCACCCTCCTGGCGCCCTCCGAGCCCGTACGGCGGCAGCCGCACCTCGCGCCGCACCAGCAGCGCCCCGACGCCTACGGGGCCGCCCACCTTGTGGGCGGATACGCTCGCCAGGTCGGCACC
>DAIESZ010000131.1 GCA_027346035.1 Propionibacteriaceae bacterium | reverse complement strand
GTCGTCGAGGCGCACGGCCACGCCGGCGTTGACGAAGCGGCCCAGGGCCTGCTCGCCGACGGGGCCCGGGACGCCGTAGCGTTCGGCGAGGTCGCCCGGCGTGACGACGGCGTGGGTGAGCAGCCACCGCAGGACGAGGCGGTCGAGCGCGTCGTCGGCGCCGGTCTGCGGGCCGGTCACCACCCCCGGCGGGACGGGGACGCCGAGCGCGTCGCGCAGCAGCGCGTGGTCGTCGGCGACCGCCACCACCGGCAGGCCTCGGATCGTGGTGCCGCCGAGCCGCCGGGCGTCGGACAAGGTGGACAGCCACCCGTCGACGTCGGCGCCGGGCTCGCTGCGGTCGACGCACTCGTCGCGGGTCAGGGGTCCGACCGTGCGGATGAGGTCCCACAGCGATTCGGCGGAGAAGGCCCGATGCGACCCGTCGAGCCACTGCAGTTCGCGTTCGACCTCCGCGGCCACGTCGAGATCGAACAGGGCGTCACCACCCTCGCGACCCAGCAGTTCCGAGAGCAGGGCGGGATCGAGGCTGAGGGCGGCCACCCGGCGCTCGGCCAGCGGCTGGTCGCCGTCGTAGATGAACTCGCCGACGTAGCCGAACAGCAGCGACCGGGCGAACGGGGAGGGCTGCCCGGTCTCGACCTCGACGAGCCGGATCCGCCGGGCCGCGACGTCGTCGAGCACCCGCCGCAGGGCCGGCAGGTCGAACACGTCGTGGAGGCACTCTCGCATGGTCTCGAGCACGATCGGGAACTGGGGGTATCCCGCCGCGACCGAAAGCAGCTGAGCGGCCCGCATCCGCTGCTGCCACAGGGGTGAGCGGCGGGTGGGGTCGCGGCGCGGCAGCAGCAGCGCCCGACCGGCACACTCCCGGAACCGGGACGCGAACAAGGCCGAGCCGGACACTTCACGGGTGACGATCCCCTCGAGGTCGTCGCCATCGAACGACACGAGGTCGACGCCCGGGGGCGTCGACTCGATGTCGGGGATGCGCACGATGATGCCGTCGTTGGTTGCGCTCGCGTGCGCCTCCACCCCGTAGCGTTCGCGTGCCGCCGCCTCGATCGCCAGGGCCCAGGGTGACAGCACGGCGGTGCCCAGTGGGGCATGCAGGCACAGCCGCCAGTCGCCGAGCTCGTCGCGGAACCGTTCGACGACGATGGTGCGGGCACCCGGCACCACGCCCGTGGCCGCGCGCTGGTCGTCGAGGTAGGTGAGCAGGTTGTCGGCGGCCATGGCGTCGAGACCGCGTCGCTGCAGCATCGACCGTGCGTCCGCCGGCGACATCGCGCTCAACTCGTCGACGAATCCGGCGATGGCCCGGCCGAGTTCCATCGGGCGGGCCGGCTGGTCGCCGTGCCAGAACGGCAGCCGGGACACCTGGCCGGGGGCGGGGGTGACGATCACCTGGTTGGGCGTGATGTCGTGGATCCGCCACGAGCTCGTGCCCAGCGTGAACACATCACCCACGCGGGATTCGTAGACCATCTCCTCGTCGAGTTCGCCGACCCGGCGTCCGGTGGCCGCGGCTCCGGGGCCGTCACCTGCGGGGAGGAACACCCCGAACAGGCCCCGGTCGGGAATCGTGCCGCCGGAGGTGGTCACCAGCCGGCGGGCGCCGGGCCGGGCTTCCAGCAGGCCGGTCGCGCGATCCCAGGTGAGTCGGGGACGCAACTCGGCGAAGTCCTCACTCGGGTAGCGGCCGGACAACATCTCGAGCACTGCCTCGAACACTGACCAGGGCAGCTCGCGGTAGGGGTCGCTGCGATGGACGAGGTCGAAGACGGCCTGGGCGGTGTGGCCGGGCTCGAGGCAGATGCTCACGATCTGCTGGGCCAGCACGTCGAGGGGGTTGGTGAGGCGGGCGACGCTCTCGATGCGGCCGGCGATCATCCGGTCGGCGACCACGACGGCCTCGAGCAGGTCGCTGCGGTGCGCCGGCAGGATCACGCCGCTGGACACGGCACCCACCTGGTGGCCGGCTCGGCCGATGCGCTGGAGTCCGGAAGCCACCGAGGGTGGGGACTGCACCTGGATCACGAGGTCGACCGCCCCCATGTCGATGCCGAGTTCGAGGGCAGAGGTGGCCACGACGCAGCGCAACGCCCCCGACTTCAGATCGGCCTCGATCGCGGCGCGGCGTTCCTTGCTCACCGACCCGTGGTGTGCCCGGGCGATGTCATCCGGTGAATGCGCGCCGGCCAGTCCGGACTGCGCGAGCACCTCGGCGGGTGGCCGGGCCGACTCCCGGTCGCCGGCGTCGGGGGACTGCTGGTCGTCGGGCGCGTGCAGGTCGCGCCAGCGTTCGTTGAGATGGGCGGTGATCCGTTCGGCGACCCGCCGCGAGTTGACGAAGCAGATCGTCGACCGGTGCGTCGACACCAGGTCGAGCAGCCTCGCTTCGAGGAAGGGCCAGACCGATTGGGTGGTCGCAGCGCCGGGATCGGCGGGCGAGCGCAGGTCGGTGAGGTCTGGCACCGGCACCTCGATCGAGAGGTTCCACGTCTTGCCGGTCGGTGGCGCGACGATGGTGACCGGATTGGTGCCGCCGACGAACGCGGCCACCCGGTCGACGGGATTCACGGTGGCGGACAGGGCGATGCGCTGGATCGGCCGGTCGGGATTCAGCGCCTGCAGCCGCTCGATCGAGACCATGAGGTGCGCGCCGCGCTTCGTTCCGGCCAGGGCGTGCACCTCGTCGAGGATCACCGTGCGCACGTCGCGAAGAACCTCGACGGCGCGGCTCGACAGCATGAGGAACAGGGATTCGGGTGTGGTGATCAGCACGTCGGGCGGATGGGTGAGAATGCGCCGGCGTTCGTTGGCCGGGGTGTCGCCGCTACGCACCGCCACCCCGATCTCGGGCATCGGCAGGCCCAGGCCGGCCGCGGCGAGGCCGATGCCCCGCAGCGGCGCCCGGAGGTTGCGCTCGACGTCGACCGCGAGGGCCTTGAGCGGGGACACGTAGAGCACCGACACCCCGGGCGCCGCTGCGGCCCTCCCGGACGGTCCCCGAAGCGCGGAGGATCCCGCCTGCTCGGGTGCCGGACCGCCGCGGACGCTGAGCCGGTCGATGCTGTGGAGGAAGGCCGCGAGGGTCTTCCCTGAACCGGTGGGGGCCACCACCAGGCAGTTCTCACCCCGGTCGATCACCCGCCAGGCGGCCTCCTGAACGGGGGTGGGCTGATGGAACACCGACGTGAACCACTGCCGGGTCGGCGCGGTGAACAGTGCCAGCGTCCCGTCGGGCGCAGTGGTGGCCGGCATGCTCATGCTGCGATTCTGCCGTGTCCGTCGGACATCACGCGGGTCGGCGTCACCGGAGTCGGTCGGGCAACTCCTCGTGCTTCCAGACGGCCCGCCAGATCTGCCGGAACTCGAGGCCGTCGGCGATGGCCTCGAGCACGGTGCGGTTCCCGAGATCGGCCAGCACCACGCTGCTCGCCCAACTGCGCACGTAGGTCGGGCCGAAATGCTCGCTCATCCGGGCCCACATCTCGGTCTCCTGCATCCGGACACCTTAGTCGCACCCCCGCTGAGCTCGCCCGTGAGGACCGGGCGGCCCCGGGGGACATCGGTGG
>DAIESZ010000126.1 GCA_027346035.1 Propionibacteriaceae bacterium | reverse complement strand
GCTGGAGGAACACCTCGAGGTCGTCGAAGCTCGGCAGCACCTTCTCGATGCCGACGACGCTGATCAGCGTCTCGGGCAGGGTGAGGCACATGCGCCCGTTGCCCTCGCTCTCGACGACGACGAGAGAACCGGTGTCGGCGATCGCGAAGTTCGCGCCCGACACCGCCACCCTGGCCCGCATGAACTTGTCGCGTAGGTGTCCGCGGGCGGCGTTGGCGAGGTTCGCCGGGTTGTCGTCGAGGTCGGGCGGGGCCGGGGTGCCGTAGCGTCCCATCTCCTCGCGGAAGATGTCGCGCACCTCGGTGCGGTTGCGGTGGATCGCCGGCACGAGGATGTGGCTCGGCCGGTCGTGGCCCAGCTGCACGATGAGCTCGGCGAGGTCGGTCTCCCAGGCGGCGATCCCTGCGTCCTCGAGGGCCTCGTTGAGCTCGATCTCCTGGGTGGCCATCGACTTCACCTTGACGACCTCGTGCGACCCGGTCGCCTGCACCAGCCCGACGACGATCCGATTGGCCTCGGCGGCGTCCCGAGCCCAGTGCACGGTGGCGCCATTGGCGGTGAGGGACGCCTCCAGCCTCAGCAGATGCTCGGGCAGGTTGCGCAGCACCGTGTTCTTGATCGCCTCTCCCGCCAGGCGCAGCTGTTCCCAGTTGTCGAGCTCGGCGACGACTCGGGCGCGCTTGTCGCGGATGGTGTGGGTGGCGTGGCGCAGGTTGGCGCGCTGTTGTTCGTTGGCGAGTTCGTGGCGGGCGGCGACGGGGAAGCGTGGCGAGTCGATGAGCTGTCCGCTCGGGGGGGCGGGAGTCAGTCGCTGGTGGACCGGTTCGCTCATGATGCTGCCTCCTCGGTGCTCGCGAGGATCTCGGCGAGGTGGATGGGTGTGACGCCCGAGCGCCGGCGGGCGAGGACGCCGCCGATGTTCAGCAGGCAGGAGTTGTCGCCGGCGACGACGTACTCGGCGCCGGTCGAGACGACGTTGTCGGCCTTGTCATCGGCGATGGCCACGCTGACGTCGGCGTTCTTGAGGCTGAACGTGCCGCCGAAGCCGCAGCACTGCTCGGCCTCGGGCAGGTCGAGGAGTTCCAGCCCCCGCACCGCGCGCAGCAGCCGGTAGGGCCGGTCGCCCACCCGGGTGACCCGCAACGAGTGTCAGGTGGGGTGGTAGGTGACCCGGTGGGGGAACGAGGCGCCGACGTCGGTGACGCCGAGCACGTCGACGATGAACTCGCTGAGGTCGAGGGTACGGGCGGCGACCCGCTCGCTGGCCACGACCAGGCCGGGATCCCGGGTGCGTTTGGCGAGCATCGGGTGCTGTTCGCGCACCGCGCCGACGCAGCTGCCCGACGGGCCGACGATGTAGTCGTAGTCGGCGAACGCCTTCGCATAGGCGCGCACGCTCGGCAGGGCCTCGTCGAAGTACCCGGTGTTGGTGAACATCTGCCCGCAGCAGGTCTGTTCTCGGGGGAAGACGACCCGGCAGCCGAGCCGCTCGAGCACGGTGACGACCGCCTTCGGGGTGCCGGGGAACAACGTGTCGTTGACGCAGGTGGCGAACAGGGCGACGGTGATGCCCGAGCCCGGCAGGGTCGTGGACGCCGCGTCCGCTGCCGTGGGTGGGCCTGCCGGTGTGCTCATGGTGCTCCTCGACGGTGAGGGGTCTGCTGGATCCACGATCGTCCCGATTCGGGATGCAGTCCACTATCGCATTGGTCCGACCATTTGTGAAGTACGACTCATCGGCATCCGGGACGCCGCTACGATCGCCCACGTGAAGGCCTACGAGCGGGTGCTGCAGCACGTCGACGACGCCATCCTCGACGGCACCTACCGGATCGGGTCGCTGCTGCCCTCCGAGCGCGACCTCGCCGCGCGGCTCGCCGTGAGCCGCACGGCCGTGCGCGAGGCGCTGCGCACCCTGCAGGCGCAGGGGATCATCGAGTCCAGCGTGGGCGCCGGGGACGCCGGCGGCACCCGGATCTCCGGTCGGCACAGTCCGGCCCTGGCGAGCCTGCTGCGGCTGCACGTCGCGCTGGGCCGGTTCCCCCGCGCCGACGTCGTCGACCTGCGGGTGCTCATCGAACGCGAGGCCGCCGGCGTCCTCGCGGCCCGCAACGACCCAGCAGATGCCGCGAGACTACGGGAGATGATCGGGCGTCAGCGCGCCCCGGGACTCGACCTGCGCGGCTTCAACGAGCTCGACACCGCGTTCCACACGACCCTGGCCGACCTCGCGGGCAACCAACTCGTCACCGACCTGGTGGCGGCCGTGCGCGAGTCGATCGCGCGCGACGTACGCGACGCGGCGTCCCATGACGTCGACTGGAGAGGATTCCGTGAGACGGTGCTCGACCAGCATGCCGGCATCGTCGACGCGATCGCCGCCGGGGACGCCGAGGACGCGCGGCAGCGGGTCGAGCGGCACATCCGGTGGAACTGGGGGACGCTGCTCAGCTCGTGACCGGCCTCACTTCGCGTCGGGGTCGGGCTGGTGGATCCCGAAGACGTTGTTCTCGGTGTCGTGGAAGTAGCCCTGCCAGGCCATCCCGGTGAGCGCCATCTTCGGCAGCGCCACCGTTCCGCCGGCGGCGAGGATCCTCTCGGCGGTCGCGTCGAAGTCGTCGACCTGGATGGTGAGCACCGCGCCGGCCACCGGGCCGCCGACCTCGGGGTTGTCGTACCCGCGTCCCAGGATCGCCCCGTTGATGCCGGGTTGGTCGTCGGGACCGGTGATGAGGCCGAAGTAGGGCGCGCCGACGAACGCGCCCCAGTCCTCGACCTGCCAGTCGAAGACGGTGCGGTAGAACTCGACCGCGCGCGGCAGGTCGCCGGCGTGGATCTCGAAGTGCACGACACGTGACATGGTGGCTCCCTCGGTCCGGGTCCCGGCCGCCCCTCGGCTCCGGGATCGGCCCACGCTAACAAGCAGCCAGGGTCGCGGGTACCCCCGCTCGACGGTCTCCGACCCATCCCTCCCCAGGGGGCGGTCTGGCCTCGCACGCGCCCCCCTCCCCAGGGGGCGGTCTGTGCCAGGGTGGTGCCATGCATTTCAGCTTCAGCGCCCCCCGGCAGATCGTCTTCGGCCCGGGGGTGGTCGGCCGCCTGCCCGACCTCGTCGCCGGTCTCGGACGGCGTCCGTTCATCATCACCGGCGCCCACCCCGACCGGGTGGCCGGCGCGCTCGGGACGCTGCTCTCCTCGCCGGGGGGCCGCGCCGAGAACGAGCCCACCGTCGACGGCGTCCGCCGGCTCACCGAGCGGGCCCGCGCCGCGCGAGCCGACTGCGTGGTCGGCATCGGCGGCGGGAGCGTGATCGACACCGCGAAGGCCGTGGCCATGCTCGTGGCCAACGGCACCGACCCCCTGGACCACGCCGAGGTGATCGGCGAGGGGCGGCCCATCACCGAGGCGTCGCTGCCGGTCATCGCGGTGCCGACGACCGCCGGCACCGGCGCGGAGGTGACCGCCAACGCGGTGGTGCTCAGCCCCGAGCACGGCGTCAAGGTGAGCCTGCGCGCCATCTCGATGGTCCCGACGATCGCGCTCGTCGACCCCGACCTCACGCTGAGTTGCCCGCCGGGCACCACCGCCGACTCGGGGTTCGACGCGTTCACCCAGTGCCTCGAACCGCTCGTCTCGCATGCGGCCACCCCGGTCACCGACGCCCTCGCCCTCGACGGACTGCGGCACGCGGACGCCCTGCGTCGCGCCTTCGTCGACGGTGCCGACCGACGCGCCCGCGAGGAGATGTCGCTCATGGCGCTCTACGGCGGACTCTGCCTGGCCAACGCCAAGCTCGGCGCCGTGCACGGGTTCGCTGGCCCGCTCGGCGGCATGATCGACGCCCCCCACGGGGCGCTGTGCGGCGCGCTGCTGGGGCCGGTTGTCGAGGCGAACCTCGAGGCGCTGCGCACGCGGGACGCCGGGAACCCGGCCCTCGACCGCTACCGCCTGGCCGCCGTGGCGGTCACCGGACGCTCGGACGCCCAGGCCGGTGACCTGGTCGCCTGGATCTCCGACACGGTCGACCTGCTGGAGGTCCCGGGGTTGCGCCGACTCGGGCTCGACCCCGTCCGGCACCCCGAGGCGGTGCGCAAGGGATCGGTGTCCAGCAGCATGAAGG
Organism: Propionibacteriaceae bacterium; assembly: GCA_027346035.1. Taxonomy (GTDB): domain Bacteria; phylum Actinomycetota; class Actinomycetes; order Propionibacteriales; family Propionibacteriaceae; genus JAJYQH01. The sequence continues at coordinate 108 of DAIESZ010000126.1, read as the reverse complement.
GCAACCCGATCGTGCTCACCGAGGCGGAACTGTTCGAGGTGCTGGCCCGCGCGGCGTGAGGCCGCACCGGCACCGCGGCCGGCGGGTCCGGCGGGTCCTGGCCCGGGC
>DAIESZ010000119.1 GCA_027346035.1 Propionibacteriaceae bacterium | reverse complement strand
GACTGCCGAACGGTGTCGATGATGTCGTGGTGATGTTGGACGCCCATCAGACCTTCGCCACGATCGACCCCACGGGCGTCGACATCTACTGGGGCGCCTACCTCGGCACCTCCGACGAGATTCTCATCCGGGGCTCGCTGGCCGAGGTGCGGGGGGAGATCCTGCGGGTGCGGGCCGAGGCCGATTCCCGCAAGGGATGGATGTTCGACACCTATCTGCTGCGCCGGCGCTGAACGCCCGAAACTCCCGGGGTCAGGCCCACGCGGGGATTACGCCGGACACCCATGACACCGCGTCCGTCACGGTCGCCACGGTGGCCAGACCCGCGGGAAGCGGTGGGCGTCGGACGATGACGATGGGAACGTTGAGCAGGGCCGCGGCGTCGAGTTTGGCGGCCGTGGGGCCGCCGGAGTCCTTGGTGACGAGCACGTCGATCCCACGGCTGCGGAACAGGTTGATCTCGTCGTCACGCCGGAAGGGCCCCCGCGCGCAGAGCACCTCCCACGTGGTGGGCACGGAAAATTCGGATGGGGTGATGACCCGGGTGAGTACATAGCGATCCCGCCAGGCGGAGAACTGGCCGAGTTCCTGGCGCCCGATCGCGAGAAATGGCCGGCATCCCAGACGCTCGGCGCGGGCGCGGGCGTCGTCGAGATGCTCGACCCAGTGCCACCCGTCCGCGTCGGGACGCGTTGACCAGCTGGGCCGGGCGACGCGGAGGAGGGGGATTCCGGTCAGGCCGCACGCCTCGGCGGCGTGGGAGGTGATTCGCTCGGCGAACGGATGCGTGGCATCGACGACCGCGCTGACTGTCCGTGAGCGCAGGAATCCGGCGAGTCCCGTGGTGCCTCCGAAGCCACCGGTGCGGACCTCGCCCGGAGGTGCATGCACCTCGGAGGTTCGCCCCGCCAGCGACGAGAGAACTGGGACCTCGGCTGCCACCAGCAGGGCTGCCAGTTCGCGGCCCTCGGTAGTACCTCCCAGGATGAGCACGGGTGCCCGAGCGGGCAGCGCTTCGGTCGCAGGACTCACGGTTACTCCCTCCCCGGGGCCGGGCTCCGGATCGAGTGTGCCAGACTGACCGGGCAGCGATGTGCAGAGGAACTCCGGTGGGCCGCGAGGCGATTCCGGGGCGGTCCCGCCACTGTGACCGGATGACCCCGGGAGCCAGGAACTCGCCTCGTTGCAGAGCAATGCGCGTCAGGCGTGGACACCTGAGGAGGCTCCGTGATTTTTCCTGCCCGAACGACGGCGACCCTGATCGGGGTGGGCGTGGGTCCCGGCGATCCCGATCTGATCACCCGCAGGGCGGTGCACGCTCTTCAGGAGGCGGACGTCATCCTGGTGCCCAGCACCGAAACCAGTGCTGAGGGGCCGGGGCACGCCGAGCGCATCGTCCTCGCGGCATGCCCCGAGGTTGCCGGGCGGGTCCGGCGGATCCCGTTCAGCATGGCAGAGAGACGGGGAGTGGGCGCGGAACGGCGCCACTCGTGGGCTGTGTCGGCGCGGGCGACGGTCGAAGCGTTCGACGGCGGGGCGGTGGTGGTGGTCTTCGCGACGATCGGAGATCCCAGCGTCTATTCGACCTTCTCCTACCTCGCGGCTCACGTCCGGGAGGCCCTCCCCGAGGTCTCGGTTGAGGTCGTTCCTGGGATCACGGCGATGCAGGCGCTTGCGGCCGAGAGCCGCATCCCCCTGGTCGAGGGGCAGGAGACCTTGTCGCTCGTCCCGGCCACCGCCGGCGACGACGTGGTGGGCCGGGCCCTGGAGCAGTCCGACTCGGTCGTCTACTACAAGGGTGGACGCCGGTTGGCGGAACTCCTGCGCACCGTCAGGGAACATGGGCGTGACGGTCTCCTCGGCGTCAACATCGGGCTGGTGGACCAGTCGATCATCCCGATCTCGGAGGTGGACGCGGCCCGCGCCCCGTACTTCTCCACGGTGATGATCACGCCGAGGCGTCCCGAAACCGGTGGGCGACTGTGAATGGCGCGGAAGTCCTCCGCGCGGGCGAGGTGGTGTTCGTCGGGGCCGGCCCCGGGGCGCCAGATCTGATCACCCTGCGTGGCGCCCGGGTCATAGCCGAGGCCGACATCGTCATCTGGGCGTCGAGTCTGGTCGACCCGGGAATCATCGCCACGGCGCGGCCCGACGCGCTCGTCGTCGACTCCGCCTCGGCATCACTGGAGGACCTCGCGCCGATCTACGAACGGGCCCGCGACGAGTCGCTCCTGGTCGCCCGGGTGCACACCGGCGACCCGTCGATCTACGGCGCCACCGCGGAGCAGCGCCGCCTGTGCGAGCGTGTCGGGATCGCGCACCGCACCATCCCCGGGGTTTCGGCGTTCTCGGCGGCTGCGGCGCGGATGGATGCCGAGATCACCGTCCCCGAGGTCAGTCAGACGTTGATCCTCACCCGCCTGGAGGGCGGACGAACACCCATGCCCGACAGGGAGACGGTCCGCGGTTTCGCCACCCATGGAGTGACCATGGCGCTCTACCTGTCGGCGGCGCGCAACAAGCTTCTGCAACAGGAACTGCTCGCCGGCGGCTACCCGACGGACACGCCGTGCATCGTGGGATATCGGGTCAGCTGGCCCGACGAGGTCATGTTGCGCTGCCGTCTGGACGACCTGTCGGCCACCATGAAGGCGCACCGGTTGTGGAAGCACACCGTCGTGCTGGTCGGCCCCGCCGTGGCCGAAGGGGGGTCGACCCGCAGCCACCTCTACCACCCCGGCTTCCGCCACGAATACCGGGCATCCGACGGGTCGCCGGTCATCACCCGGGATAAGGGGTGATCACTGTGCAAGGGCTGCCGACTGAACCCGACCGGCAGTTCCGCGACGAGGTCGGATCCGAGCCCCTGGTGGCGGGGGAACCCCTGCACCCGGAGGCCCCCCACGTGCCCAAGGACCGAAAGGCTCGGTCAGCCCGACGGGAGCATCCGGAGCGCATGGGAACCATCGACATCGTGAGCGGAGCCCCCGAATGATCGGACAAGTCACCAACGGACCGGCGAGCCGGGCGCGCGCCGACGACATCGACCGCATCCTGGGCGAACGGACGACCCGGTACACCGAAGGCGCGGTCTCCGGGATCCCACGGGCCTGGGCCGAATGTGACGTCATCATCAGCCACCTGGCGCTGGGCGCCACCACCCGGATCATCGCCCCGCTGCTGACCTCCAAACGAACCGATCCTGGCGTCGTGGTGGTCGACCACGCCGGTCGCTTCGTCGTCCCGCTCGTCGGAGGGCACGCGCGGGGAGCCAATGAGGTGGCGAGGCGTCTCGCCGAGGGGCTGGGCGCGACCGCGGTGGTGACGACGGCCACGGATTCGGTGGGCGTCCCGGCGCTCGACACGCTCGGCTGGAAATGGTCCGGCGATGTCGCGGCCGTGTCGCGGTGCATCCTCGATGGGGACCCCGTCGACGTGGTGCGGACCAGCCGCTGGCCCCTGCCACCGCTTCCGAGTTCGGTCGCTGTACTCGATCCGCCGACGGCTCTCCGCCCCGAGGCTGTCGCCCGGGT
>DAIESZ010000115.1 GCA_027346035.1 Propionibacteriaceae bacterium | reverse complement strand
CACCCGCGGCGGCGAGCGCGTGGGGCGCCAGTGGAACCCTCCGGTCCACCCCGGGCGGAGCGGACCACGCGCCTGGCGCACCGGAGGGACGCGACCTCGGTAGGCTGTCGGACATGATCGCTCGGTTCGTCGCCAACGCCGCGGCCCTGGCCCTGGCCACGTGGCTGATCCCCGGCATCGTCATGCAGGGTGGCAGCTACACCCAGCGGGCCATCACCCTGGTGATCGTCGCCGCCGTCTTCGGCGTGCTGAACAGCCTGGTCAAGCCGATCTTCAAGTTCTTCACCGGTTGCCTCATCCTGATCACCCTCGGACTGTTCGTCTGGGTGATCAACGCCTGCATGCTGATGCTCACCAGCGTGGTCTGCACCCATCTCGGCGTCCCGTGGCATGTCACCGACTGGTACTCCGCGTTCATCGGTGCGCTGCTCGTCGCGGTGGTGAGCTGGCTGCTCGGGTACACGCTCAAGGACCGCAGGTGAACGATGGGGCCGCGCCTCGTCTCGTGTTCGTCTGCTGGGGGAACATCTGCCGCAGTCCGATGGCCGAGCGGGTCGCCCGGCAATGGTTCTTCGACGCCGACGTCGACGCGCTGATCACCAGCGCCGGCGTGAGCGACGAAGAGGTCTCGAACCCGATGGACCGCCGCGCGAAGCGGGTGCTCGAGGACGCCGGCTACGAGGCTGCCGGTCACCGGGCCAGGCAGATCACCGCCGACGACATCCGGCGCGCCGATCTGGTCATCGCCGCCGAACAGCGTCACACGTCCCACCTGCTCCGCCTCGTGTCCGACGCCGACAACATCCGGCTGATGAGCGACTTCGACCCCCGGGCTGAGCCGGGAGCCCCGCTCCCCGACCCGTGGTACGGCGGCCACGACGACTTCCTCGACACGCTCGACGCCATCGAGCGGGCCATGCCAGGAATCATCGGCGCGGTCCGCGATCTCCGCTGATCCGTCCCGACGCCGAAGGCCGCCCCGGCCATAAGCTGGGCGCATGTTGTTCCTTGTGGGAAGTGGACCGTCCGAGAGTCTCGACGAAGTGCACGACCAGTTCGTCGAGGCCGCCCGACGCCGCGGCGGGGTGATCGCGATCGCCACCCTCGGAAGCGAGGACGAGGCCGGGCAGTTCCTGCCCGACTACGCACAACCGATCCTCAAACGGTGGCCCGAGGCGGTGATCGAACCGATCTTCCTCGACGACGAGGGGGCCACGGTGTGGCCCGATCAGTTCGAGCGGCTCGCCGGGCTCGTGGTCTGCGGCGGATGGACACCGGGCTACCTCGACGCACTCATTCCCCGGCGCGACACCATCTCCACGCTCGTGCGGGGCGGCATGCCCTACCTCGGCTACTCGGCCGGCGCGATGATCGTCGCCCGGCACGCGATCGTCGGCGGCTGGAAGTACCAGGGACGCGTTCTGGCACCCGAGATCGTCGGCGAGGGACTCGAGGAGCTCACGATCCGTGACGGGCTGGCCCTCATCGGGCCCTCGGTCGAGACGCACAGCGACGCGTGGTCAAACCTCGAGGTCGCACTGGCCGCGCTCGAGGCGTCCCCCGCTCACACCGCGGTCTCGATCGACGAGGGCACCTGCCTGGCCGTGGATCCCGCGTCCGGGCGCACCAGCATCATCGGCGCCGGGCGGGTCTACTGGCTGCAGAAGGACGGTGCGCACGTGGTGGTCAGCCACGAGCAGGCGCCGCCGAGCGCGCCGGCCGACCCCCCCGCCCTCGAGGACCCGCACTCCAGCGTCAAGCCCAGCCAGCTTCCGCGTCATGTACCGCCGCACCCACACTCCGACCACCCCGACGACGCCGGGGAGGCTCCGGCGTCCGACCCCTCGGACGCGCGTCATTGAGGCCGGGGCACCGCCCGCAGGCATGTCTGGTTGAGCACTCCCGCCGTGGGGATGGCAAGCTATGACCATGCACATCCTCGTGGTGGACGACGATCAGGCCGTCCGCGACTCCTTGGCGCGCTCGCTGCAATACAGCGGCTACGAGGTGAGCACCGCCACCGACGGACTCGAGGCGCTCGCGAAACTGTCCGCGATCCGGCCGGACGCCGTCGTGATGGACGTCATGATGCCCCGGCTCGACGGACTCGAGGCCACCCGGATGCTGCGCAGCACCGGCAATGACGTGCCGATCCTCATCCTCACGGCCCGCGACGCGGTGGGCGACCGGGTCGATGGTCTCGACGCCGGCGCCGACGACTACATGGTCAAGCCCTTCGCGCTCGACGAACTGCTCGCGCGGTTGCGGGCACTCACGCGACGCCAGCGTCCCGACCGCGACGCGGAGGACCAGACCCTGGTGTTCGAGGACCTCGTGCTCGACACGCAGAGCCGGGAGGTCACCCGCCGAGGACGCCGCATCAGCCTCACCCTCACCGAGTTCGCGCTGCTCCACGTGTTCATGGAGCACCCACGCCGGGTGCTCGAACGCAACTGGCTGCTCAACGAGGTGTGGGGATACGACTTCCCCACCACCGCCAACTCGCTCGAGGTGTACATCGGGTACGTCCGCCGCAAGCTCGAGCAGGAGAATGAGCCCCGGCTCATCCACACCGTCCGCGGCATCGGTTACGTCCTGCGTGAAACACCCCCGTGATCCCAGCGCGTCCGATCCGTCAGTGGCTGGGGTGGCGCCCCGCCCGGACGCTGCGCCGCGCCATCGGGATACTCATCTCGCTGTGCGTGTTCGGCACTGTGCTCGCCGTGGCCGTGACGGCGTACATCGTCACCCGGACGAGCCTGCTGAATCAGCTCGACAACGAGCTGATCACCGTTGCCGGCTTCATGTCCCCGCGCATCGCCGATGACGTCGAGGGGATGGGTGGGCTCAACAACGACGCGCTCAACGCCGCCAACGTCGCCCTGTTCGTGCTCAAGGCCAACGGCGACGTGATCCGCGTCCAGGACGCCACCGTCAACCTCGACCCGGGTCCTCAGGAGCTGGCCGTCGCCCGCACGGGCACCGGAACCAGCTCGCGGACCATGAAGGGACCCTCCGGCACCCGGTACCGCATGGTGGCCGTGCCGATCAACCTCGGCGGCGGCACTCCGGCGGCCCTGGTGCTGGCCCGCGCGACCGCACCAACCGACGCCGTGCTCAGGTCGCTGCGCGCCGCGCTGCTCATCGTGGGTGTCGCCGGAAGCCTCGTCGCTATCGCTCTCGGCTGGTCGGCGTCCGAATCGGCGCTGGCGCCGGTGAGGCAGGTGTCACGGGCGCTGGCCCGGGTCACCGAGACCGACGAACTGCGCCCCGTCGAGGTCGAGGGCAACGACGAACTGGCCGAGGTCACCCGGTCGTTCAACACGATGGTCAACACGCTGCAGTCGTCACGCGAACGCCAGCGGCGGCTCATCGCCGACGCCGGTCACGAGTTGCGCACCCCGCTGACGTCGATGCGCACGAATATCGAACTGCTCGTCGCCGACGACAAGACGGGCATGCTGCCCGAGGGGGCCCGCAGCGAGATCCTGCGCGACATCGCCGCCCAACTCGGCGAGTTCACCTCGCTCGTCGGAGACCTCGTCCAGCTGTCCCGCGAGGATCGCGTGGCCGCCAGCCCCGAACCGCTGGACTTCCGGGACATCGTCGAGTCGGCGATCATCCGGGCCCGTCGACGTGGGCCCGGACTGCGTTTCGACGTGCAACTCGAACCGCTGTACATCATCGGCGAACCGGACACCCTCGAACGCGCCGTGACCAATCTGCTCGACAACGCGGTGAAGTTCTCCCCACCGCAGGGCACCGTGCACGTGCACCTTCTGGGAAACCAGTTGCGCATCGCCGACGAGGGGCCGGGAATCGCCGAGGACGATCTCGCCCACGTGTTCGACCGGTTCTACCGCAGTGACCGGGCCCGGAACACACCCGGCACCGGGCTCGGCCTGTCGATCGTCGCCCACACGATCCTCGCCCACGGCGGCAGGGTCACCGCCGGCAACGTCCCCGGTGGCGGAGCCGAGTTCATCGTCGATCTGCCCCACAGTCCCGAGGCCCAGGAGGAACAGGCCGACGCCGACGTTTCGGTGCCCGCCGGGCGTAGCCAGTAGATCGTCGATGGGGCCGGTAGGCGAGGCGTCCAGGGACTTGGGGCCCCCGGCGTCCGGGATCGGCCGCGCAGAGACTGAGCACCGGGGTCAGCATGGCGAAACCGCTGCCGGCGGCGTCCGAACGGCTGGCGTTCTCTGCTCCGGCTGGCGATCACGACGGCCGGCATCCGAACGGCTGGCGATCTCTGCTCCGGCTGGCGAAAACAGCACCCAATCAGCAGAGATCGCCAGCACAACCGTCGAAAACGCCAGCAGCGCAACCCAACCCGGCGTCAGCAGGGATCACGCGGCCCCGGCGTCCCCACGGCGCGGAGGCCGGGAGTCCCAGGGCAGGTGGGTCGGCAGTGACCGGCGCGGCCCGTGCCGCTCGACCCGGACGCCTCGCGCGATCAGCTGCTCGACGCGGTAGCGGTGGCCGCGATAGGGCTCGAGAGCGGCCGCCACCTCGGCGGCGTCGACCGGTTCGCGGCCGAGCAACGCCCTGCCGATCGCCCGGGGCACGTGGTAGTCGCCGACGCTCCAGGCGTCGGGATCTCCGAGCGCCTGCTGCCGCGTGATCGCCGAGGTCCATTCGCCGATCCCGGGGAGGGAGCGCAGAGCCTCGTCGGCTCCGCCCACGTCGATCCGCTCGAGGGACACCGCCCGCCGAGCCGCGCCGACCACCGTGGCCGAACGCTTCTGCTCGACACCTGCCCGCAGGTAGTCCCAAGAGGGGATCGCGGCCCACTGTCGCGGTGTCAGCGGTAGCCGCATTCCGGACGCCGGATGGCCCGGCACCCGCGCGGGCCCGGGCGCCGGCTCGGCGAAGCGCAGGGTCAACAGCCGGATCGAGCGGAACGCCTCGGCTCCGGTCACCTTCTGCTCGATGATCGTGGGGAGCAAGGTCTCACACACCCGATCGGTGGCCCCGACCCGCAGATGGGGATGGCGGCGCCATACCTCGCGCAGCGCGGGGTGATCGGGTGCGAAGCCGGCCGGATCGTCATGGCATCCGAGCAGTCGGGGGCACTGGTGCAGGGCCCACGAGGCGCCGGGACCCCACGCTCGCGCCTCGACATCGTCGCCCCGCGGGGCGAGGTGCACGAGCACTCCCCCATCGGGAGTGACCGACGCCCGCCACCACCCGGGACCGGCCCGCCGGTGGGTGGGATCGCCCGGACCACGCACGAGCCGCCCGATCGAGCCGAGGCGGTCCGCGACCCCCACGAGCACCCGAAGCTGCTCGTCATCGGCCCCGGGCTGGGTCACGGTTGGCCGGTGGGGTTGACCGCCACCCACTCGGCGACGGGCGCGGGCGCCTTCCCGCACGACTCGGGCAGATCGGGGGCGCCCTGGGCTCCCACCTCGTAGAGCCAGCGGCGTCCGTCACGATGGGTGACCCACACGCGTGCGGTGCGGCCGAGCCACTCGACGGCGTCGCCGTCGGCATCCCCCTCGAAGGCCAGGGCGGTGGGATCGGTCTCACCGATCGCGGTGCGAACCGCGATGTCGACCGCCTGCAGCGGCCGCGACAGCGCCGTGCGACCCCTCTCGTGACGGCCGCCAGGCAGCACGAGGCGTCCGGACGCCGCTCCCGCCAGCGCGTCGAGTGCGAGCGTCTCGGTGATCCATCCGAACATCTGCGCGGTCGGAAGCACGACCGCGGTCGGGGCGAAGCGGTGGCCGTTCAGGTGGGACGACTCCCAGACACGCGCCGCGCCGACCTCCCGGGTGGCGGCGTCGGCGATCGGGCGCGACTCGATCGCGCAGCACCGGTCGCGCTTGCCGTTCGTGCAGATGAACAGCACCGGCGGCGCCGGGTGGAATCCCTCCGGCGGCCGCGACGCCGCCGCCAGGTCCGGCAGTTGAAGGATGAGGTCGTCGAGGACGCCGGGAAGCTCGGCCTCGCTGACGTCGCGACGCCCGAGCCACGGGGCGATGAGGAAGTTGCCGGCGACGAACACACTGCGGGTCTCGGGCAGGTCGGCCACCCGCGTGTGGGGACGCCGGATCAGCACGATCTTGCCGCCCATGGCGCCGACCGCGGCGTCGAGGCGTGCGCCGAGTTCGGGGTCTAGGCCCGACTGGGTCAGCGCGGAGCGGCCCCAGGGCCCAGGCTGCTCGACCGCGATCCAGAAATGTGCAGTCGGCGCGGTTCCCGCGGCGGGGTGGGTGGAGCCCCGCCACTGCGGGGAACACCGGGTGATGTCGTCGGCACGCATGGGGCCATTCTCCCGTCCGGGCAAGCCTTCTCCGACCACGTCGGCAGGGTGTTGCACTCTCGCGCCGGTTAACTTACCATACGGTAAAGAGTTGGATGCGGGTGCACTCCGCCCCCGGTCAGATCCGCCGCAACGTTGCCGCGAAAGGTTCCCCATGTCGTCCACCCCGCTCTCGTTCGAGGTCGAGTCCGTCCTGTCCCAGCTGAGCCTCGAGGAGAAGGCGTCCCTCACCAGCGGCTCGCACTTCTGGTACACGCAGCCGATCGAACGACTCGCAGTGCCGCGCATCATGGTGTCCGACGGCCCGCACGGGCTGCGCGCCCAGCCCGACACCGGCGACGGCGGCGATCATGTCGGCATCGGCGGCAGCCTGCCGGCCACCTGCTTCCCGACCGCCGCGGCGATCGCGTCGTCGTGGAGTCCTGCACTGCTGCACCGGGTCGGCGAGGCCCTCGCCGAGGAGGCCCGCGCGATCAACCTGTCGGTGATCCTCGGGCCGGGCATCAACATGAAGCGTTCGCCCTTGTGCGGACGCAACTTCGAATACTTCAGCGAGGATCCCTTCCTCGCAGGTGAGCTTGCGGTCGGCATCGTCGACGGCATCCAGTCCCGCGGCGTCGGCGTCTCGGTCAAGCACTTCGCCGCGAACAATCAGGAGACCGACCGCCTGCGGGTCAGCGCCGACGTGTCGATGCGGGCGCTGCGCGAAATCTACCTGCCCGCCTTCGAGCGGGTCGTCACGGCGTCCCAGCCGTGGACGATCATGTGCAGCTACAACCGCATCAACGGGGTGTCGTCGTCCGAGAACCGCTGGCTGCTCACCGATGTGCTGCGCGACGAGTGGGGCTTCCAGGGACTCGTCGTCAGCGACTGGGGGGCCGTTTACCACCGCGTGGCCGCCGCCCGGGCGGGTCTCGACCTCGAGATGCCCCCGGCCCCCGGGAGCCCCGCCGAACTCGTCGCGGCCGTGCGCTCCGGTGAGCTCGACGAGCAGGTCGTCACCGACCGGGCCCGCGCCGTGCTCACGCTGGTGGCCAAGGGCGCCCACGTGCTCGACCTCCACGAGACCGCCGACCTCGATGCTCACCACGCGCTGGCCCGCGAGGCCGCGGCGACCTCGGTGGTGCTGCTGAAGAACGACGGCGGGATCCTGCCGCTGGCCACCAACCGGAGGATCGCGGTCGTCGGGGAGTTCGCCCGCACCCCGCGATTCCAGGGCGCCGGAAGTTCCCAGGTGAACCCGACCCGGGTCGACACCGCCCTCGACGCGCTCACCGCAGCCTTCGGCGAGGTCTCCTTCGCCGCCGGGTTCGGCATCGACGACACGTCCCGGGACGCCGACCTCGCCGAGGAGGCCGTCGCCGCGGCGTCCGGCGCCGACGTCGTGCTCGCGTTCCTCGGCCTGCCGGGCAGCTAC
>DAIESZ010000109.1 GCA_027346035.1 Propionibacteriaceae bacterium | reverse complement strand
AGATCTGGCTCACCGACGCCGGCCTCGCCGGGTCGCCGCTGTGGCGTCCCCGCTACGACCAGTGGCTCGACTACTTTTCCGAGCTCGGCATCACCGGCGTCGGCATGGGGTGGCTCACGCTCACCAACTCTCATCGCGACCAGCCGGACATCGAGGTGGAGTCGTGGCCGCACGCCGTGGAACAGCCCGTCGGACCCGTGGTCGCTCAGCGGTCGGACGCCGTGACGGCGGCCACGCTGCCGGTCGGCGACCTGCTGCAGGGACGCTGGCGGGTCGACCGATCGGTGTCCGAGGAGACGATCGGCGAGCCCGGCGCCGCCGACCCCGCCCACGTCGTGCTGCGCAGCGACACCGGCCTGCGCCGCGCGATCGAGGTCTCGACGCTCACCGGCGGCGTGCTCGGGGCGTGTGACGGGGAACTGCCCCTCGGGGACATCGTCCGGGCGGTCGCATCGCTGCTGTCCGTGCCGGTGTCCGACGCCGTCGCCGAGACGGTTCCGCTGGTGCGGCGGGCACTGCGGCAGGGCTTGCTTGTGGACGCCTGGGCATAGCGGCGTCCCGCCGGTCGAGTGGGGCGGCTACCATTCGGAGACGGCGACCCGCTCGGCCGCATCGCACCACCCGGAAGGCACCCATGGCAGCGAACCCTCGCAAGCTCGTCATCGTCGAGTCGCCGAAGAAGGCGACCCAGATCGGCAGCTTCCTCGGCTCTGGCTACGTCGTGGAGTCGTCGCGCGGCCACATCCGCGATCTGCCGACCGGTGCTGCCGAGGTGCCCGCGAAGTACAAGGGGGAGAAGTGGGCCCGCACCGGGGTGGACGTCGACCACGACTTCGAGCCGCTCTACGTCGTCGCCGCGGACAAGAAGGCCACGATCAAGACGCTCAAGGAGCACCTCAAGGACGCCGACGAACTGCTGCTCGCCACCGACGGTGACCGCGAGGGCGAGGCCATCGCGTGGCACCTGCTGCAGGAGCTCAAGCCGAAGGTGCCGGCCAAGCGGATGGTGTTCCACGAGATCACCCCCGAGGCGATCCACGAGGCGGTGGCGAATCCCCGCGAGATCGACACCGACCTCGTCGACGCGCAGGAGACCCGGCGCATCCTGGACCGGCTCTACGGCTACGAGGTGAGTCCCGTGCTGTGGAAGAAGGTCATGCCGAAGCTGTCGGCGGGCCGGGTCCAGTCGGTGGCCACCCGGTTGATCGTCGACCGCGAGCGCGAGCGGATTGCCTTCCGCGCGGCCGCTTTCTGGGACCTCGACACCAAGCTCGACGCCGGCGAGGGCGCCGAGCCGCGGCTGTTCCCGTCGCGCCTGGTGAGCCTCGACGGGCGCCGCGTCGCTCAGGGGCGCGACTTCGACTCGGTCGGCAACCTCACCGGCGAGGCGGTGGCTCTCGACGAGGACGCCGCGACCGCCCTGGCCGGCGCCCTGCGTGACGCGCCGTTCACCGTCGTGAGTGTCGAGCGACGTCCCTACACCCGGCGTCCCTACGAGCCGTTCCGCACCACGACGATGCAGCAGGAGGCCGGCCGCAAGCTCGGCTTCTCGGCCGAGCACGCGATGCGGATCGCCCAGACGCTCTACGAGGGCGGCTACATCACCTACATGCGAACCGACTCGATCACGCTGTCGCAGACGGCGATCCAGGCCGCGCGGGCCCAGGCCCGCCAGCTGTTCGGCGACGACTACGTGCCCGCGAAGCCGCGGGTCTACACGTCGAAGGTCAAGAACGCCCAGGAGGCGCACGAGGCGATCCGCCCGGCCGGCGAGGTGTTCCGGACGCCGGCCCAGACCGGGCTTCGGGGCCACGAGTTCCGCCTCTACGAGCTGGTCTGGATGCGCACCGTCGCCTCGCAGATGACCGATGCAGTCGGCGAGACCCTCACCGTGCGGCTCGAGGCCCGGCCCACGGACGCCGTGACGATCGGCCGGCCGGTCGAGGTGGCCGGGTTCACCTCGAGCGGGCGCACGATCACCTTCCACGGCTTCCTCAAGGCCTACGTCGAGTCGCACGACGACCCCGACGCCAAGTCCGACGACTCGCAGTTGCGCCTTCCCACCCTCACCGAGGGGCAGCAGGTGACGGCGTCCAGCATCGAACCCGATGGCCACTCCACCCGGCCGCCGAGCCGCTACACCGAGCCCACCCTGGTGGCCAAGCTCGAGGAACTCGAGATCGGGCGGCCGTCGACCTACGCGTCGATCATCCGCACGATCACCGGCCGCGACTACGTGTTCAAGCGCGGCCAGGCACTGGTGCCCACCTGGCTCGCGTTCGCCGTCACCCGTCTGCTCGAGGAGCACTTCCCGAAGCTCATCGACTACGAGTTCACCGCCGAGATGGAGGACACCCTCGACGAGATCGCCGGCGGCCGTGCCGACCGGGTCGCGGTGCTCAGCGACTTCTACTTCGGCCCGGAGCATTCGCAGCACGAGGGACTGCACACTCTGGTCAACGAGCTGGGCGACATCGACGCCCGCAAGCTGTCGACCTTCCCCATCGGCGACCTCGACGCGGGCATCGTCGTGCGCGTGGGGCGCTACGGCACCTACGTCGAGGACGAGGAGGGTCGCCGTGCGAACGTCGAGGCCTCGGTGGCCCCCGACGAACTCACCGCCGACGTGGCCCGGGAACTGCTGGCCACCCCGGTCGGCGCCGAACGTGAGTTGGGCGTGGATCCCGGCACCGGGACGCCGATCGTGGCTCGCGCCGGACGGTACGGCCCCTATGTCACCGAAGTGCTGCCCGACGACGCCCCGAAGGGGGCCAAGCCGCGCACCAGCAGCCTGTTCTCGACCATGGACCTCGACACGGTCACCCTCGAGCAGGCGCTCCAGTTGCTCAGCCTGCCGCGGGTCGTCGGTGCCGACGACGACGGCGAGCAGATCACCGCCCAGAACGGCCGGTACGGGCCCTACCTCAAGAAGGGCACCGACTCCAGGTCCCTCACCTCCGAGGACCAGATCTTCTCGATCACTGTCGAGGAGGCCCGGGCGATCTACGCACAGCCCAAGCAGCGGGGACGTGCGGCCGCCCGTGAACCCCTCAGGACGCTCGGCGACGACCCCACGTCGGGCAAGCCGATCGTGGTCAAGGACGGCCGATTCGGGCCCTACGTCACCGACGGCGAGACCAACGCGACCCTGCAGCGCACCGATGAGGTCGAGGCGATCACCCATGAGCGGGCGGCCGAACTGCTCGCGGCGAAGCGCGCGAAGGGCCCCGCGCCCAAGCGCACCACCCGACGCACGCCGGCCAAGTCGACGACCCGGCGAACATCCCCCGCGTCCCGCCCGTCGTGAGCCACGAGGGCGAGGAGGACGCGGAAATGGGCGGGCGCAGGCATGCCGACGGTGAGGGGGATCACGTCCGCCCTCTCCACTTCGTGCTCCCCTTCACCGCTCCCGACCCGCAACTCGTCGACCCGGGGCTGGGCATCCGCCGGTTCACCCGCATGGGTCACCACCACTCGTACACGATCGAGGTGACCATCCTCGACACGCCGGACCACCGGCTGGTCCGCGCCGGCATCATGCTCGCGCACCGCGTCAGCCGTGGCCTCGGCGACTGGTACCTCGCGGCGTCCGCCTGGACGCCGCCGCTGCCGGGTGAGGTCACCGTTCCGATCGACGCGGGCGGCGATCTGCCCGACGAACTCGCCGAGCTCGTCCGGGTGTTCCGACGGCTCGCGCCGCTGGGCCCGGTGGCCACGCTCAGCCGTGAGCGGGTCGTCCACCTCATCCGGGGCGACGCCACGGAATCCGACGCCGGCGAGGCGTCCGGGGCCGGCGCCGTGCTCGGGTCGGTGCGCGACGACCGGGTCACCGTACGGCGTGGGGGGGTGGTCATCTCCCGTAGCCGTGAGGTCACGGTCGAGCCGGAACCCGCACTCACCGCCGTGCAGCGGGAGCATCTCGTCACTGTCCTGCAGGCCACCGGTGCCTCACGGGTCACCGGCTTCCCGGCCCTGGCGCAGCGGCTCGGAGCGCCCGCGACCCGACCCACCGATATCCCCGCCCCGCGTCCCCGACGCGAGGCACGCACGCTGGGGGAGTTCGTGTCGCGCCTGCTCGCGCGTCACCTGCGCCGGATCGTCGACGCCGACCTACGACTGCGCACGGGCACCGTCGACACCCCCCGCACCCTGATCAAGCGGCTTCGGCTGCTCGACCGCGACCTCACCGGGATTGCGCGGCTGCTCGACCCCGGCTGGCACGACGCCGTGCAGGCCCACCTGGCCGTCGTCCTGGCCGGACATCTCGACGCCGCGACGCTGTGGCGTCACGAGGACCACTACCTGGCGGCACTCGACGCCCTCGTCGAGGCGGTGCAGGCCCCACCGGTGGGCGAGCGCGTCGATGAACCGGCCGCCCGGGAACTCAAGCGGCTCCGCCGGCTGCACGCCGACGAGGTCGCGGCGCGCTGTGACGAGCTGAGCGTCGACATCGATGACGCCGCCTGGCAGGCCGCGTCGAGGGCCGTCGCGACGTTCGCACGGGCCGCCGCGGTGGCGGCCGTCGTCGGGGGAGGCCGCGCCAAGGACATCTCCCGACGCGCCCGCCGACTGGAGTCCCGGCTGGAACGGGCAGCGGAGGCCACCGAGTTGCCCTCACCGGCTGCGGTCGGCGCGATGAGCCCGGTCGAGGCGTTCGCCGCCGGACGCGACGTGCAACGGCGCGTCGACGAGGTGGGCCGGAATCGTGCGGGCTTCGTGGCCGACTGGCCCGCCCGGCGGGCCGGTCTGGGCGGGGCTGCGGGGCGCGGATGAGCGCACGAGGGGTGTTCGTCGTGTTCGAGGGCGGCGACGGCACCGGCAAGTCGACCCAGCAGCGGATGCTCGCGAGCACGCTCGCCGGGCACGGCGTCGACCATGTGTCGACCTACGAGCCGGGTGACAGCTGGCTCGGCCGGGAGATCCGCCGGCTCGTCCTGAGCCCCGGCTCCGGAGACATCACTCCTCGCGCGGAGGCCCTGCTCTACATCGCTGACAAAGCCCAACACGTCGCCGAGGTCGTCGAGCCCGCGCTGACCCGGGGAGCGGTGGTCGTGTGCGACCGGTTCGTCGACTCGACGCTCGCCTATCAGGGGGCCGGGCGTGTCCTCGACGTGGGCGAGGTCGAGGCGCTGGCCCGGTGGGCCACCCTCGACCTCCGTCCCGACCTCACGGTGCTGCTCGATCTCGAGCCCGAGAGCGGGCTCGCGACGATCGGTGAGCGTGACCGCATCGAGGCGGCCGGTGCCGACCTGCACGAGCGGGTGCGCGCCGGATTCCTTGCCCTGGCCCGGCGCGACCCTCAGCGCTACCTGGTGGTGCCGGCGCGTTCCGGCACGCCGGAGGCGATCGCGGGCGTCGTGCTGCGTCGAGTGCTCGAACTCGACCACCCCTGGCCCGCCTCCCTGCGCGCGGTGGCCGGGCGTCGCGGCGCCGGAGGACA
>DAIESZ010000075.1 GCA_027346035.1 Propionibacteriaceae bacterium | reverse complement strand
GCCCGGGTCGACGGCGGCATCGGGGTCAGAAGCCATGGGCGCTTCCCGGGCGGCCGAGCCCGATCGCGAGGTAGGCGGCACCGTACAGCCCGTACATGAGCAGGGCTGCGTACGTGGCAACCGGACGCTGCCCCGGCGCGGTTCCGCGGACCACGCAGATGCGCACATCGTGTTCTTCGGCGAGGGCGGCCAGGATGCCCCGATCCCGGCGGACCGAGGGGCTGTCGGATTCCTCGTCGAGCAGCACCAGCACGGGCCGCAGCGGCTCGTCGGGCCCGTCGACGGGGTCGGCGAACGGGTCGCGTCGGTGAGCTGCCGCGATGAGGGGCACGAGGTCGCTCGCATCGGCGGCGAGCGCCGTCCGACCACCGGCGAGCCGGAGGGCCTCCGCGATGCGGCGGCTGGCCCGTGCCGACAGCACCGAGCCGCCCCACACGAGCGGCAGCGCGTCGGCGAGTCCGAGCGCCAGCTCCTTGGCGGGGTTGTGAGCCAGGTCGATGTGCGGAGAGCACTGCTCGGCGACGGTGTCGACGGCCTCGGCGACCAGTTCGGGCTTGACCGCCGGCCCGAGGTCGAGCGCGTGGAGACACTCCAGCACGCCCACCGCCGCCGCCAGCGGATCGCTCGTCGGCACGGGGAGCACCAACGTCGACCGGGACGCCGCGAGTTCGGCGACCGCCGAGCCGGGAGCGGCAGCGACCAGAAGCGGTGCACCGCGTCGGCGCGCCTCGGACACGATGGACTGCAGCCCCGGATGCGATCCGGTGGCGGCCAGCACCACCACGAGATCGAGCGCTCCGACCCATCCGGGAAGGCTGTCGAAGGGCCACGCCACCAGGGGCACCGGGCAGACGGGCTCGAGCACGGCCCTGATCAGGCGCGCCTCACCGCCCACGACCAGGACGCCGCGGGGGCGGCGTCCCAGGTCGAAGAACTCCAGCAGGCGCTCGGCCGACCCGGCGGCAGCCATGCCGGCCGCGGTCAACCGGATCCGGGCACCCGCCGACGCCAGCCAGCGCAACTGCGCGTCGGCCTCCGCGAGGGCCCGAGGATTTTCGAGCCGGGCGTCATCGAACACCCCGACGTCGGCCACGGTCAGTTCCGGCGTTCGCCCGGGCGACGCGCTTCGTCGATGAGCAGCACCGGGATGCCGTCACGGACCGGGTAGGCCAGCCCGCACGACGGCGACGCGCAGACGAGCTCCTGGGCGTCGTAGTCGACGGCGAACTTGCTGTGGCACGCCGGGCAGGCGGCGATCTGCAGGAACTCCGGCGACAACTCCATGGTCTCAGTCATGCGATTCCTCACTTCCCGGCCGCCCGGCATGACGACCCCGATGGCCATTGTCCCTCAGTGCGGCATCAGCCGACATCACGCGACGTTCCGGTGTCGGGACGCTGAAGGCCATGGACCAATTCGCTGACGTCGTCGCGCAGCGCCTCCATCACCTCGGCGGTGCGTGCCTCGACGTTGAACCTCAGGAGGGGCTCGGTGTTGCTCGGACGCAGGTTGAACCACCAGGGGCCGCGCTCGCCGGCATCCCCGGACACGGTCAGTCCGTCGTCCATCACGGCCTCCCCGCGCGAGGAGAACGCGTCGGCCACCTCACGCATCACGGCGCCGGGGTCCTCGACGACGAAGTTGATCTCGCCGGAATTGTGGTAGCGCTGGTACTGCTGCACCAGCCCGGACATCGTGACGTCGCTGTGGCCCAGCAGTGACAGCACGTGCAGGGCGGCGAGCATCCCGGTGTCGGCACCCCAGAAGTCGCGGAAGTAGTAGTGGGCGGAGTGCTCGCCGCCGAAGATCGCGTGATGGGCGGCCATCTTCGCCTTGACGTACGTGTGTCCGACCCGGGAGACGACCGTCGTGCCCCCGTTCTCGGCCACCACCTCGGCGACCGTGTGCGAGGTGATCGAATTGACGACGACCGTGGCCCCCGGCTCGCGCGCCAGCTCCGACCGGGCGATCAGCGCGGTGACGGTCGACGGGGTGACCACCTCGCCGCGTTCGTCGATGATGAAGCAGCGGTCGGCGTCCCCGTCGAACACCAGGGCGAGGTCGGCCCCGTGCGCGAGGACGGCCCGCTGGGCGTCCCGGAGATTCTCGGGCACGAGCGGGTTGGGCTGGTGGTTCGGGAACGTCCCGTCGAGGTCGAGATACAGCCCGATGATGCTCAGCCCCAGGCCGTCGAGCACCGCATGCGCCGTGTGGCCAGCCATCCCGTTGCCGGCGTCGACCACGACCGTGAGCGGACGCAGATCGTGGATGTCGACCAGGCTCCGCAGATAGGCGGCGTAGTCGGGCAGGGTGTCCGCCTGCTCGATCGACCCGGGGGCCGCTGCGTCACCTTCACCGATCGGGGCCGCGTCGAGTTCGACGGACCGGGCCGCCACCTCCAACAGAAACTCGGGTGAGACGGGTTGGGCACCGCGCAGGCAGAACTTCAGCCCGTTGTAGTCGGGGGGGTTGTGGCTGGCGGTGAACTGGACGCCCGGCAGGTCACGGCTGCCGGAGGCGTACCACAGTTGGTCGGTGCTGGTGAGTCCGAGTTCGATGACGTGGGCTCCGGATGCCGCGGCGCCCGCGGCGAACGCCGCGGCCAGGGTCGGGCCAGAGGTTCGCATGTCACGGCCGAGGACGAACCGCTGCCCTGACAGTCCGCTCACCTCGACGTACGCGCGGCCCAGGGCCCGGGCACCGTCGGCGTCCCACTCGGCGTGGTCGCCGCCCACGATGCCCCGGATGTCGTTGGCCTTGAAGATGCTGGTGGTGATCACGCGCCCAGCCTAGTCACCCAGCACTGTCACAGTATGCATCGGCAGGGACATCGGGTGATCAGGGGGCCGTCCGCCTGCGGCGCCGGTGGTCGTCGAGACGCACGATGCCCGGGACGACCGGCTCGGGGCTGGGAGCCTCCAGCAGTTGCGGGTCGTCGTGCCGCATGCCGACCGCGCGCACCGCGGCGGCCAGGGCGTCGAGGTCGTCGAGGGTCGGACCCGGGCTCACCGGTTCGAGCGGCAGCCGGATGATGTCCCACCCCCGCGGCACCGTCAGCGTCTCGGCGTGCACGCGACACAGGTCGAACGCCCCCGGTTCGCGGGAGGTGGCCAGCGGCCCGAGAACGGCCTGCCGGTCGGCGTAGCTGTAGGTGAGCGACGCGGTCGCCGTGCCGGCGCACCCGGACCGGTGACAGCGGCGGAGTCGGAGGGTTGCTGGCACACGGCGACGCTAGCGGCGGGCATTACAGTTGCGGGTATGCCACGCCGACGCGACCGCCACGGACGCGGGCTCCGCGGGCCGCTGGCGATGCCCAACCGCTATCTGCGGCGCGCCGTGCAGTTGCGGCGTCCGGCGTTGCGCCGGGACTTCTTCCTCGACTGTGTCGCCGACGCCGTGGCCCAGGTGCAGCGGACGTGCCCGTCGGCGCTGGTGGGGGTCGATATCGGCACCGAGGAGGTGCCAGGTCGCAGCGTCCTGTGGCGCGAGGACCGCGTACCGTTGGCCGCCGCGGTCGACGCCACTGCCGGGGAGCCGGCCCGGATCGTGCTGTACGAGCGTCCTCTTGAGCGCAGGGCGTCCGATCGCGACGCGTTGCGGACGCTGGTGCACCGGACCCTCGTGGAACAGCTCAGCGCGTTGACCGGACGCAGCGTCACCGACATCGATCCCGATGTCGACCTCGACGACTGAGCCGGCCGCGGCCGGGGTCAGTGATTCGACTGGTCGATGCTGAGACTCACGCTGCCCGTGACGGCGGCCTCGTTCGCCGATGCCATCACCACCACCTTCTTGGCCGAGATCATGCCGACCGCCGCTGCCACGGGGTGGCTCGACGACAGGTGCAGCACCGTACCCTTCTGCAGCGTGATCACGGCGAGCCCCCCGGGCGCGATGATCCGGCTGGTCACGGCCGGCGTCCCGGATGCGCTCGACAGGCTGACCTGCACGGTCGCACTCGCCGCGTCGGGGTTCATCACGTAGAGGGACGCGTCGGTGGGGACCACGGCGTTGAGCTGGGCCCTGATCGGAGCAGCCGACACCTGGAGACCGTTCGTGGGGTCACCGACCAGCGCGGACGCGACGACGGGCCGGTCGGAGCTGACCTCCAGCCCCATCTCCTCACCCGCCACCTGCTTGGAGATGTCGAGCCGCAGCACATGCTGCGCGGCGACGGTCACCTGCTGGGCCCCCGCCAGCTGGATCCGGCCGGTGCGGGTGAGTCCCGCGACGCTGAAGGTGGCGTCCTGGCCGCCCGGATTGGTGACCAGCAGAGTCACCTTGTGCGCCCCCTGGGGAACGGCCGGCAGCGAGGTGATCAGGGCGGGCTGCCGGGCGGGCTGGGGGCCGTAGGACTGGGCCGTGATCGGCCGGGCCAGCGCCAGCACCCGACCCGAATCGGTGGCGACCCCGATGCCGGCTGGGCCCGACCCGGCCAGGACCGACAAGGGCACGACCCGGCTCGATCCGGGCTGGACGACCAGA
>DAIESZ010000070.1 GCA_027346035.1 Propionibacteriaceae bacterium | reverse complement strand
TCGGTGTGCAGCGCCACGAGGCGGGTGGGCGTCAACGCCAGCACCGTGAGGTGCCGGTGAATCTCGTCGCCCATGAAGGTTGCCTCCTGGTGGACGAGGTGGTGGGTGGCCGGCTCGTCGCCCAACGCCAGTTCGAGGGAGTCGATGACGAACTCGGGGAAGTAGCCGCACGCCTCGATGTCGGCGCGCACCTGGCGGCTCAGTGTCGATGACAAGCTCACCCCGGCATCATCCCACGCGAGGAGCGGACGGCGCTCGCCCGTCGGTGGCCACGACGACCCCGGAGGGTGGGGACTCAGGGGGCGGCGCGAGGGCCCGCGACTCGGTGGCCGGCACGCCGTCGTGGCGCGGCCCTCGGGCGGTCGCGAGCCAGGCGAACCCGATCACCCCGAGGGCCACGGTGATCGAGCGGTAGGTGAAGAAGGCGTGGATCTGAGAGTGGTTGCGCAGGATCTCGTACCAGAGCGGGACGACGAGCGCCGCCGCAGCCACGATCGCCCCGGCCACCAGGGCGCGCCACCCGTGACGCAGGCTCGCCAGCGCACCGACGAGCGCAACGACCAGGACGCCGAGCAGCACCGCCCGGGCCGTGGGCACGTTCCCCATCCAGTACTCCCAGTTCTTGGCCACCGGAGCCCACAGCGCGTCGCTCACCCCGGCGTACTGGCCCTCGGTGCGGAACAGCACCTGGTCCGCGACCCGGGTCACGACCTCGTGCACCCCGACGAACGGCATCGCGATCACCCACCGTGACACCCAGGTGATGGTGAACGCGACGGGCCAGACCAACCCCGAGAGGACGAACGCGGTGAGGGTCGAGCGCAGGTCGCGGGTGCGGCTCCAGACGACCGCCGTCATGACCGCGACCGACAGGGCCCAGGCCGCCGGTGGCGTCGTCAGCAGGTCGACGTAGCAGAACACGGACGCCGCGAAGGCGGTGGCTGCGAGCCCCCACCGGATCGATCGGCGCGCGGCCACGGCGATGCCCGCCGCCCCACCCACGTATGCCGCGATCGACAGGGCCTGGCTGAACGACGACACCGGTGTGGACATGAGGTTCGATCCGACCACCACCGGGGCGATGAGGGCGGCCGCGGCCGGCCGACCGGAGGTGGTGCCGACCGCGATGAACAGCCCCACGAACGCCGCCAGCAGCAGCCCACCGACCACGATCCGCAGGCCGGACATCGTGGTGAGGGCCAGCACCGGCCGGGTCAACACCGTGTAACCGGCCCAGTACCTGAAGTACGGGCCGGCGGAGATCGTCTGCCCCCGGTCGAGTTCGAGGAGCTGGGTGCGTCCTCCGTTGTTGCAGCTGGCCAGCCTCGGCATGACGCCGGCCCGCTCGAGCGGTGAGATGCCCGGGCGGCCGAGCCCCGTGCCGACCACCACGCACTCGGTGTAGGAGTCGGACTGCGTTCCCATCCGGTCGGGAAGGCTCGCCGGCCCGTAGTCCTTCGATCGGATGTCGGTGACCAGGTGCCGGACGATCGGCGCGTCCGGCACGGCGGCGGCCGCCACAAGCAGCCCGAAGAACACCAGTTGGAGCGCGAGCAGGCCCAGCAGGCCGACGCCCCCGATGCGAGCGCCTCGAAGGAGGGCAGAGCGATCCACCATGCACAGGCTCCGTTCCATCACCATGACGTGGTTGCCGGCGTCCACACGTTCCGCCCGTCCCCTATCGGAGACTGCGCAGCCCGCCGAGAAGGATACCCACGATGGGGGCGGGTATCCGTCCGCGCTGTCAGGCGTGCCGTCCACTCGGTACAGTGCCAGCATGTCCAATCGACCGTTCGTCGGCGCCCGGCTCGAAGAGTTCGTCTTCCGCAGGGTGAACGGCGTCCTGCGCCGATTCGGCTGGGTCGAGGCCGTCGTGCCGTTCACCGGCTACGGAACTCAGTCCCAGGTGCGCGTGCTGGCACGGGTCGTGCTGCGTCCGGCGGCGGCCCGCACCCAGCTCGGACGGGCCGCCGAGGAGTTCCTCATGCAGCGCGGGTGGCGCAACTTCCTCGCCGCCCCCATCCCCCGGGCCGAGGTCACCGTGAAACTCGGTCAATCGGGCATCAAGCTGCGCACCGACCGCAACGGGTACGTCGACGTGCGGGTCAAGAGTGAAGCGCTGGACGCCGGCTGGAACCACGTGACGATCGTCACGCCCACCTCGTTGCCGACCGACGCACCGGTCATGGTCGTCGACGACGACCAGACGTTCGGGCTGGTCAGCGACATCGACGATACCGTGATCTCCACCTTCCTCCCCCGCCTGTTCATCGCCGTGTGGAACTCCCTGGTGGTCACCGAGCAGGCCCGCCAGCCGGTGCCCGGCATGGCCCCCATGCTCACGTCGCTGCTGCACGACCATCCGGGGGCGCCCATCATCTACGTGTCCACCGGGTCGTGGAGCACGTTCTCGTTCCTCAACCGGTTCCTCGACCGGCACGGGTTCCCGATGGGTCCGATGCTGCTCACCGACTGGGGCCCCACCAACACCGGGTGGGTCCGCAGCGGCACCGATCACAAGCGGCAGGCGCTGCGCGAACTGGCCCGCGACTTCCCCGACATCCGCTGGGTGATGATCGGCGACGACTGCCAGCACGATCCGATGCTGTACGCCGAGTTCGCCGAACTCCAGCCCGACCATGTCCGGGCGATCGCGATCCGCGAGCTCACCATGGCCGAGCAGGTGCTCGCCCACGGCACCACCACCGTCCTCGTCGACAACGACGACGTGCAGTGGACGCCGGAGTCGGCGCCCGAGGTGCGTGGTCCCGACGGATGGGCGCTGCTGCCGCAGGTGCAGCAGATCCTCGCCGACAGCGAATTCCCGGTCGCCTCCCGGTGACCCGTGACGCCGGCGGCGGGGGCCGTCGGCGTGGGAGTTGGGTCCCGGCGCCCTCATTCGCCAGAATCTGAGGGTTGAGCACGAGACACGAGCGGAGAATGATGGCCGGCACCGACCTGGACGACGACTTCGACGAGCGGATCATCGACGTCGACGTGTCGTCGGAGATCGAAACCAGCTTCCTCGAGTACGCCTATTCGGTCATCTACGCCCGGGCCCTGCCCGACGCCCGCGACGGCCTCAAGCCGGTGCAGCGGCGCATCCTCTACTCGATGGACGACATGGGCATCCGCCCCGACCGCGCGCACGTCAAGTCGGCCCGCGTCGTGGGCGAGGTGATGGGCAAGCTGCACCCGCACGGCGACTCCGCGATCTACGACGCGCTGGTGCGGATGGCCCAGCCGTGGGCGATGCGCCTGCCGCTCATCGACGGGCACGGCAACTTCGGCTCGCTCGACGCCGGCCCGGCGGCCATGCGCTACACGGAGTGCCGCATGGCCCCCGCCGCGCTGGCCATGACCGACGGCCTCGACGAGGACACCGTCGACTTCCGGGCCAACTACGACGGCAAGGAGACCGAGCCGTCGGTGCTGCCCGCGGCGTTCCCCAACCTCCTCGTGAACGGCTCCACCGGGATCGCGGTCGGCATGGCCACCAACATCCCACCGCACAACCTCGTCGAACTCGTCCAGGCGCTGCGTCACCTGCTCGCCCACCCGGACGCGGATCTGGCCACGATCATGGGGTTCGTCCCCGGGCCGGACCTGCCCACCGGCGGCAAGATCATCGGTCTCGACGGCATCCGCGACGCCTACGAGACCGGGCGCGGCAGCTTCCGGATCCGGGCTACCTCGCGGATCGAACAGGTCACCCCGCGCCGCCGAGGCATC
>DAIESZ010000061.1 GCA_027346035.1 Propionibacteriaceae bacterium | reverse complement strand
CCGGCGCTTTGTCCGGGATGTTGTCCCTCCCTTGTCCCTCCCTTGTCCCTCATTGTCCCCCCTTTGTCCGCGAGCACTCTTGGACGGTCGACGCCCTTGGGCGCGCTCATCGTGGTGAGGCTGAAGGATCACAGTGCGGGCCGCCCGTCGATCGCGTCCCGAGGTGGTCAATCGGCGGATGGGTCGAGTGCCGGCCATCGATCGACCACGCACTCGAGACACGTCGACCGCCCCGCCGGCGGTTGCGGGACGTCCTCGCCCGTGGGTTCGTCGACGGTCGCACCTGAAACTGGCCGCGCCAGGCAAGGACATCGTCCTCGGCGTCGGGATGGTCTCGTGAGGCTTGTGGGTCGTCCTGCCACGCCCGACGGTGACCGGCGCCGGCACCCACCAATCCGGTTACGCTGGGCCGCGCCGTGTCGAGACTTACAGGGAGTGTGCATGACCAGTACGACGAGGACGGCCGAGCGGTCACCGTTGAGATGGCCTGCCGCGGCGATCGCGGTCACGATCGCCGCCGCGCATGTGCCGATCACGGCGCAGCACCTGTCCGAGGCGCCGTACATCGGCGTGTCGTTCGTCGTGCTCGAGGTTGTCGCCGTGGTGCTCGCGGTCGGGCTGGTGGCATGGGACTCGGTCGCCATGTGGAGGACCGCGGTCATCGTGCCAACCCTGGCTCTGATCGCCTTCGTGGTCGCCAGGCTGGTCCCGCTGCCCCAGATCGCCGATGACCTGGGCAACTGGACCGAGCCGTTGAGCTTCGTCGCCATGACCGCCGAAGCATTGCTGCTCATCCTCGCCGTCATTCACATCACCAATCCACGACAGCGCTCCCGCCTCGTCGCCCGACCCGTCGTGCTCGCTGTCGCGTTGCTGGTGATCGGCCTTGCGGCCATCACGGTCGCCGCCTCCATGTCGAGCGGCTAGGGGCGTCCCGCCTGCATCACTGGCCCGCCGCGGCCGCCAGCCAACTCCCTGCACCCGGACTGACGTCCGGGCGGTCGATGACGAACTGCCCGATCCGTGCGCTGGAGGATTTCGCGAGCGCTGAGGTGGCCGCGTCCACGTCCCTGGCAGCGGGCCGCGTCGCGTCGGCCGATGCCACAAGATGGACGCTGACCCGGCCACACCATGCCCGCTCCGGAAGGAGGGATCCATGCCAGGACGAGTCCGCGCGTTCCTCGCGGTGGCGGCTGCGACGCTGCTCACCGCGGCGGCCGGCTGCTCGGCGTCGACTGCGGCCGGTACGACCACGCCGTCACCGACTCCACCCCGGGGCGTCGGGACGGCCACCGACTTCAGCCTGCCGGACACCCTGCGGAACCTCACCTTCACCACCTCGACCGGGTCGCACGTCACCCTCGCGAGCCTCACCGGCAAGATCGTGGTGCTCTCCGACGTCATGACCCTGTGCCAGGAGACCTGCCCGCTCGACACGTCCAGCCTCGTCCAGGCCGCCCGCGACGAGAACGCCGCCGGCCACCAGGACCAGGTGGTGTACCTGTCGCTCACAGTCGACCCCACCCGGGACACGGTGCCCCAGATCAAGGCCTACCGGGCCTTGTTCTCCCCCGTCCCGTCCAACTGGTTGATGGCGACCGGGTCCGCCAGCGACGTCGCCGCGGTCTGGAAGAACCTCGGCGTCTACACGAAGAAGGTCCCCCAGGGCACCCCACCGCCGAAGAATTGGCGCACCGGCCAACCCCTCACCTACGACATCCAGCACTCCGACGCACTGTTCTTCATCGCTACCAACGGCCAGGTGCGATTCGTCGTCGACGGCACCGCGAACGCGACCCCCTCGACGGTTCCCACCACCCTGAAGAAGTTCCTCTCCGGCACCGGCGTCCAGAACCTGGCCTCCCCCAGCCCTGAGAACTGGACGTCGGCCCAGGCCGACCAGATCCTCGACTGGATGATGGCCGGCTGACCCCGCGCGGCCCGGCCGCGAACAGCTGAGTTCGCGGTGCACGTCGCCGGAGACACTCCGCCGCAGGTCGGGATTTCCTGACGCCCGGTGTCCGTGGAGCGGTCCCACGCCCACTTCTGGAGGGTGTGAGAATGTCGGCATTTTGGTGCACGCCATCGGCGCAGGGACGGCCGTCGCGGCTGTCGAGCTCGTGGGGACGTCGCCCGCTTCGCCGGGTGACACGGTGGGCGGGGAGCCCGCGGCCATGATGAGCCTGCACAAGCTGACGGCCGGGTCGGGCTACGACTACCTGACCCGGCAGGTCGCCGCCATGGACTCCACCGAGAAGGGCCACACCGC
>DAIESZ010000051.1 GCA_027346035.1 Propionibacteriaceae bacterium | reverse complement strand
TCCCGGTAGTCGGGAACGTCACCGTGCACGATCACGTCGACGTCGTCGAGCGCCAGCAGCCGCGGCAGCGAGACCGTGGCCAGCTCGATCGTGGCGCGGCCGGCCAGGATCGCTTCCGCGGCGGGGCGGCGTCCGAACACGGTGTCGATGCTCGGCCAGGGGCCGTCGGGCAGGGTCGCGAAGAGCGTGCGTTCGGCGTCCGGGTCGCGGACCGGCGGCTCGTCGGCCTGCGGAACCACCGGAAGGACGAGTCGGTCCGGTGCCCGCCCGTATCCCACCGACCATCGCAGCGTCGCGCGATGGCCCGGGTGGAAGCTGACCTGGACCTCGACGACGGGCCTCGCCGGGGCGGGAAGGCTGATGCCCTCGGCCTCGTGCACCTCGATCGAGCGCCGCAGCGCGGGCAGGTAACGGGCCGCGAACTGGGGGATGTCATGCGCGGGGACCTCGACGCGCCCCGCCTTCAGCAGCGACGCCTGCGCCTTGGACAGTGGCCGCTCCAGCCAGGCGAGCAGCAGCTCACCGTTCACGGTGCCGGCGATGCCGTGGCCGGGATGCCCGATGAGGTGAACCGCGCCGTCGGGTGCCACCCCGGGCACCGAGAACCTCGGCGTGAGGGTCAGCCCTGCTGCGGACGGCTCGACCTCGACGACCAGGGACGCCGGCCGGTCGGCGAACCGCACCGGCGGCGTCCCGCTGCCCGGGACGAATTCGACGCCGGCGTCCTTTGCCTCGCGCAGCGCCGCCCAGATGGCCGGACGCGCCTCGTCGAGGGACACCGTGCGGCCGGGGCTGTAGTAGCCGGTGTAGTTGCCGCCACCGGCGCTGGCGTGGATCTCCTGCAACGCCTCGACATGCCGTGGCCGATATTCCCTGCCGGCGCCGGGCAGCCGGTCCCACTGCAGGTCGCCGCGGATCCAGCGTCCGGATACTCCGCGGCGCATGGGGAGGAGGGACACCTCACCCTCGCGGACGAGGGTGACCTGCACGGCGAGCGGGGAACCCTGAGGGACGGCGCCCGCCTCCTCGGCGAGGTCGCGCAGCGCCCTCTGCCACGACGGCGTGGCACGCAGGGTCGAGGGCGTCTGGTCAGCGGATTCGGCGCTCGCGCGGACCGTGATCAGCACGGCCACCGCGTGCTTGCAGTCGCCGCCCAGTGGACAGGAGCAGTGCGTCGTCATCCACGGCCCCGAAGATGCCGACCCCTTGGTGATGAGGGTCTGGTAGGTGTGCGTCCCGTCGACGGAGGCGCTGACCACCAGGCGCCTCTCGTCCCCGGCCACCGTGACGGGGCCGACGCGGCGTTGGGTCGCGTAGGCGCGGCCGCGCCGCAGCGTCTCGGGCCCGAAGCGACGCGCCAGAGCGTCGTCGGACATGCACAGCGAGGCCACAGCCTGCACCATCGACACGCGCGCCTCCCACCTGGACTCTCCGACAGTGTCGCAGCGGACGCCGACACGCCTCGCCGGCGTCCACCTGAAGGTGTCCATCATCGGACGGCAGGTCAACCGAGCACACCTCGTCGGGACAGGAGGCGGGGTCCAGGCGCGCCCAACCCCCGCCACAACGCCTTCGACGGGCACAACCCGTGAGTCGGCCACTCGCGCGCCCCGCTCTTGGAGGTCACTGTTAGGTTGGCGACAGGTCACGATATGTCGTTGACAGGAGCGAAGGGGAACGTCATGCACGGTCATCAGCACGCGTCCGGCCCGCTCGGGCCCGGCTTCCCACCCCTGGCCGGACTGGTGGGCCGCCTGCAGGACTTCGCGGCGTCGGGCGCACCGCGTGAGCACTCCGGCGACATCCGCACGGCGATCCTGCGGTTGCTGTCCGAGCAGCCCATGCACGGCTACCAGATCATTCACGAGATCGCCGAGCGCAGCGGTGGCGCCTGGACCCCCAGCGCGGGGTCGGTGTACCCGACGCTGCAGCTGCTGTTCGACGAGGGTCTCGTCGAGTCCGACCAACAGGCCGGCAAGAGGGTCCACCACCTGACGGACGCGGGCCGGGATGCCGTCGCCGAGTTCGCGGCCAAGCCCGCCCCGTGGGACGACGTCGCCGGGACCGCCACGGGCGGCAGCGGGTACCACCAGGCCGTGGGGCGGCTGGTGCAGGCGGTCGTCCAGGTGGGCAGGACCGGCACCGCTGCCCAGCGGACGGCCGCGTCGGCAGTCCTGGACACCGCGCGCAAGCAGCTCTTCGCGATCCTCGCCGACGACTGACCGACCCGCGCCCACCACCACCCCGGAGGCTGCATGAAGCGGTCGGCCCTGCGAGCCCGCTACCGGCGGATCGTGTTCTTCTTCGCGCGGGTGACGGCGGGCTTCATCATGCGGGAGATCGTGCTGCGCCGGGTCGGCCTGGGCAGGCTCTCCGACCGGACGCGCACCTCGCGCAACCGGCGGACGGCCGTCCGGTTCCGGGGGCTCGCGATCTCGATGGGCGGCCTGATGATCAAGGTCGGCCAGTTCCTGTCGGCACGCCTCGACGTGCTGCCGCCCGAGGTCACCGCCGAACTGTCGGGCCTGCAGGACGAGGTGCCGCCGGAGGACTTCGAGGCGATCCGTGAGGTGGCGCACGCCGAGTTGGACCTGCCGCTGTCGGAGCACTTCGCATGGTTCGACGCCGAGCCGCTCGCCGCGGCGTCCCTCGGCCAGGCGCACCGGGCCAGGCTTCAGGACTCCGACGCGGCCGAACTGGGGTTCGGCGACGTGGTCGTCAAGGTGCAGCGTCCGCACATCCAGCAGGTGATCGACGTCGATCTTGCCGCTTTGCGGCGGGTCGGCGGGTGGCTGACGCACTACCGGCCGATCGCCGACCGGGCCGATGTCCGGGGGCTGGTCGAGGAGTTCGCCGCCACCACGCAGCAGGAGGTCGACTACCTCGCAGAAGCCGGCAACGCCGAGACGTTCGCCGACAACTTCGCCGACGATCCCCGGGTCGGCGTGCCGCGGGTCGTCTGGGAGCTGACGTCCCGCCGCGTACTGACCCTCGAGGACGTCAGCGCGATCAAGATGAGCGATCACGACGCCATCACGAGGGCCGGCATCGACCGGGCCGAGGTGGCCCGGGTGCTGGCCGACACCTATCTGCAGCAGATCTTCACCGACGCCTTCTTCCACGCCGACCCGCACCCCGGCAACCTGTTCGTCACCCCGCGCCCGCACCCCGCTCCCGGCACGCCCGCCTGGCGCCTCACCTTCATCGACTTCGGGATGGTCGGCCGGGTCCCCGACAAGCTGCGGGAGGGACTGCGCGAAGCGCTGATCGCCGTCGCGACGCAGGACGGCGCCCGCCTGGTGGGCAGCATGAAGACCCTCGGCGTGCTGCTGCCCGCGGCCGACCTGAAGCTGATCGAACGGGCCACCATGCAGGTGTTCGAGCGGTTCGGCGGCATGAGCATGGGTGAACTGCGCGACATCGACCCCGCGGAGATGATGCGCTTCGGGTTGCAGTTCCGCGACCTGATGATCGACCTGCCGTTCCAGCTCCCCGACAACCTGTTGCTGCTGGGGCGCTCCATCGGGATGCTGTCGGGCATCTGCACCGGACTCGACCCCGGGTTCAACATCTGGGGCACGATCACGCCCTACGCCACCAAGCTCGTGGCCGAGGAGGGCACCTCGAGCGCGCAGATGGTGATGGGTGAGGTGGGGAAGCTGGCGCGGGTCGCGCTGGGACTTCCCGGCCGGGCTGACCGCGTCCTCACCATCGCCGAACGCGGCGAGCTCAACGTGCAGACGCCGCTGCTCAACCTGCAGATGCGGCGGCTGGAGCGGGCGCTGAACCGCGCCAACGGCGTCCTGGTCTTCGCGGCTGTGCTGATCGCCGGTGCCCTCGTGACGAGGTCCGATCCCACTCTCGGGCGGTGGCTGATGGGCGGCTCCGTGGTCCCGCTGCTGTGGGCGGCCTTCGCCGGACGCCGGCGGCGTCCGGGCCGATTCTGAGCCGACGCGTCGGCGCCCTCCCCTCCGGATCTGCAGGCGACCGCCCGGTCCTGAGCAACCACCGCGGTCCCAGGCCCCGGTCGCCTGCGGATTGGGGGGATTCCCGGTCGCAGCCGGGCCTCTCAGGGATTGTCGCGCGGACCGGTGGATACGCGAGACCCGTCGCGCCGGTGGTCAGTGTCTGCCGGGGACGCCGCCCGCTGCCTTCGCATGAGGTGGTGGATGATCGCCGCGGCGACGACGAGCGTGCTGGTGGCCGGGCCGAAGGCGCCGGTGTGCTGCTGGATGGCAAGCCCGACGAGTCCGGGGATCACGGCGGCGCCGAGCGCGGAGGCGCCGGCCTGGTAGCCGACGATCTGGTCGGCGACGCCGGGTGAGGTGCGTTCGGCGGTCGTGAGGATGAGGAGGGGGTAGACCGGGGCGCAGGCCAGCCCGAACAGCACCATCGCGGCCATGCCGGCGGCCGGGAAGGGGAGGTTGACCAGGACGGCGGAGACGCCCAGCAGGCCGACCGCGGTCGTCAGCACGGGCCACGCGCCGATCCGTTCGGCCAGCCATCCGAAGCCGAGTCGACCGACCACCAGGGTCAGCCAGTAGCCCGACGCGAGGGCGCCGGCGACGACGGCGTCCACACCGAGGTGCTGGGTGAGGAAGGTGTATCCCCAGATCGCCACGGCGGATTCGAGCCCGCTCTGCACCAGCACCGCGGCCAGCCCGAGTACCGCCCCGGCACGCCAAGTGCCTCCGACCCGTGGTGCGTCGGTCGACGTGCCATGGGCGTCCGGTGTCCGGCCGGGGGGCCAGTGCCGGCGTCCGGCCGCGAACAGTCCGCCGATCACCAGCAGCAGAGCGGCCACGATGAGGTATGCGGTCCGCCAGTCGCCGCCGACGGCGAGCG
Organism: Propionibacteriaceae bacterium; assembly: GCA_027346035.1. Lineage (GTDB taxonomy): Bacteria > Actinomycetota > Actinomycetes > Propionibacteriales > Propionibacteriaceae > JAJYQH01. The sequence goes on along the minus strand of DAIESZ010000051.1, from coordinate 770 downwards.
TCACGGTGACGACGAGCGGGGAGATCACGGCGCCGACCCCGTAGCAGGCGTGCAGCAGGTTGATCCTCCGCGGCCCGAACGTGCGCGCCGCATACGCGTTGATGGTCGCGTCGATCGCGCCGGCCGCCAACCCCAGCACCGCCACGCTGGCGAGGAACTGCCACCAGGTGGCGCTGAGCGCGGATCCCGCCAATGCCAACCCTGAGGCGAGGGTGCCGAGGGCCAGCAGGCGACCGACACCGATCCGGCGCGCCACGCGGGACGCCAGGGCGGTCGACACCAGGCTGGCCGCCACCCCGACCGGTGGCACCATCCCGGCCGCCGCCAGCGGCACGCCGAACGACAGGCGCAGCGTCGGCCAGGCAACGCCGAGCATCGACGGAGGAAGGGCGATGCTGAAAAAGGCCAGGTAGGCCAGCACGACAACGAACACAGAGTCCCCAAACGGTTGCGGTGGGCACAGCGACGACATGCGCTGGCCAGGCCGCGACGCCCGCCACTCAGCAGTGGATCAGAGCAGGCACGCGTACGACCTGAACGTCAGCGCCGCGTGCCCCGGAGGCCGGGGGAACTCTTCATGGCCGTGATGCTACCCCCGGCACCGACGGTCGCGCGGGTGACATCGCGCGTGGTCGGACGCCGTGGTGGACCCGGGGATCGGGCGGGTCGGGACCCTTCCCCTACCCCGTGGGGTGTGGGAGGGTTTTGCTCAGCCAAACCCGTCGGCGCCACGTGTCCCGTCCGCCATCGGGACGCGCCCCATGGGCAGC
>DAIESZ010000044.1 GCA_027346035.1 Propionibacteriaceae bacterium | reverse complement strand
TTCGGCATGTTCATCCACTGGGGTGCCTACGCGGTGCCCGCGCGCGGCGAATGGGTGCAGTCGGTCGAACGCATCGGCATCGAGGACTACCAGCGCCACGTGGACGCGTTCCGCCCCGACTCCTTCGACCCTGGGGTCTGGGCCGATGCTGCGGTCGCTGCCGGCATGAAGTACGCGGTCCTCACGGCGAAACATCACGACGGGTTCTGCCTGTTCGACTCGCAACTCACCGACTACTCGACCACACACCGGCTTCGGCCGCGACGTGGTCGCCGAGTTCCTGGCAGCCTTTCGCGCCCGCGGCATCCGGGTGGGGCTGTACTACTCGCTGCTGGACTGGCACCACCCGGACTACCCGGCGTCCGGCGACGCCTATCATCCCTCGCGCGACGATCCCGCGCTCCCGTCGGACGGACAGCACTTCGACCGCTACCTCGACTACCTGCACGGGCAGGTCCGCGAGCTGTGCACGAACTACGGCACCCTCGACCTGCTGTGGTTCGACTTCTCCTACGACGCCATGACTGCCGACACCTGGCGGGCGCGCGAACTGATCGAGATGGTCCGCAACCTGCAACCGGGCGCGCTCATCGACAACCGGCTCGAGGCGAGCGGAACCGACAAGGCCAGCATCGTCACCGACCATCCGACGCCGTTCAGCGGCGACTTCGCCTCACCCGAGCAGATCATCCCGATCGAGGGCATTCGGACCCCGTCGGGCGAGCCGGTGCCCTGGGAGGCGTGCATCACGCTGAACAATAACTGGGGCTACCACGCGTTCGACACGGCGTGGAAGCCACCGGAACTCATCGTCCGCAAGCTGGTGGAGTGCGTCTCGAAGGGCGGCAACCTGCTGCTGAACGTCGGCCCCGACGCCCGGGGGCGCATCCCGCAGCCGTCCCTCGACGTCCTGGCCGAGGTGGGACGCTGGCTCGCCGCCAACGGCGAGAGCATCTACGGCGCGGGCCCCAGCGACCTGCCGAAGCCGGAATGGGGCAGGTACACGCGGCGGGTGGACGACTCCGACGGTGAGGTCGTGTACGCGCACGTGCTCGAGGGCCAGGTCGGACCGCTCGCGCTGGCGGCGCTCAACCGAGACGACATCGACGGCATCCGCCTGGTCGCCGACGGATCGGAACTGCGGATCGCCGACGGCTGGATCAGCGAGGGCAGCCCCGGCCTGACCCTCGTCCCGTTCGGCCCCGAGGGCGGCTACACCTATCCCTTGCCCGACCCCGTCGACACGGTGCTGGCGATCACCCTGAGGTCCCATTCGTGATGGTCGGGTCACCCCCGCAGGGGAAAGTTGCCCTGCTCGTCGCCCGATGCCCCACTACCTGAGCAAGCTGAATTTGCCTGCATGACAAGCGTGATTGTCCAAGTTGGGCGTCGCCATTGAACCCCCGGACGGGATATAATCGAACATAGGAACGTATTCCTGATCGGGGGATTGCCGTGTTCGATCCGAGTGATGTTGACGATCTCGATGGGGCAGCGACGCTCGCCCAGCTCGGCGAGGTTCGCCACTGGCAAAGGTTGTGGCAGGCGGGCGAGCTGGCGCTGCTCGCCCATCACGCCGACGTCACCGGACACGTCGAACCGGGCCTCGCGGCGCCACTCGCCCAGGTGCTTCACGGGGACCGGATGGTTCCCGGCGGCGGCGACGGCACACCGGAGGTGTCCGAGTTCGCGGCGCTGGAGATCGCGGCGTTGTGGAACGAGGGCGTCGAGGGTGTCGATGGGCGCATCCATCAGGCCCTCGACCTGAGGCATCGCTTCCCGCGGCTCTGGCACCAGGTCATGGATGGGGAATTGCCCACCTGGGTGGCCGCCCGGGTGACCATGAAGGCCGCGCCGCTCCCCAGGGACGCCGCCGCACATCTCGACGAGCAACTCGCGGAGGTGGTCGGGCACCTGCCGGCGTCACGCCTGCTCCGCCTCGCCGACGGTCTCGTGGCGCGGCTCACCCCGCCCGCTGACGCCGAGTCATCACGGCGCCGTGATCGGACCCACCGGGGAGTGTGGGTGCGCCAGCGTCCCGATGTCCGCGCCACCACCGTGGCAGCGATATCCGCAGTGCTCGATGCCGCCGACGCCGACGCCCTCGAGCAGCAGGTGCGCCGCCTCGCGCGGATCCTGGCACAGGGCGGCGACACCCGTGGGCTCGACGAGCGGCGGGCCTCGGCCCTGGCGGTGATGGCCCATCCGGCGAGGGCGCTGCAACTGCTCCAGGCGTCCCTCGTCGAGGAGCTGCCGGCCGATCTCACCGAGTCCTGGGGGCCCTGCCCAGCGGCCGGTCAGGCCGGCCACCTGTGTGGGCGGGTCATGGTCGATCCCGAGCGGCTGCTGCCGCGAGCCGATCTGGTGGTGCATCTGAGCGCGCCCCACGTCGCCGGGCACGAGGGTGCTGACGGGCCCTCGATCGGCGTAGAGCACGCGGTGGCCCGCGTCGAGCGGATCGGGCCTACACTGCTCGACTGGCTGGGCGACCTGCTCGGCGGGCGCCGCATCACCGTGCGACCGGTGCTCGATGTCGACCGGCTGGCTCCCGTCGATTCGTACGAGATACCGGGCCCCATGCGGCAGGCGATCCGCTATCGCGAGCCCTACGACACCTTCCCGGGATCCACCCGCAGCTCGGGCCGCGGCTGTGACCTCGACCACACACGCGCGTACCAGCCCGACGGGCCTCCGGGCCAGACGCGCCTCGACAACCTGTCGCCCTTGTCACGCAGGGCTCATCGAGCGAAGACCCACGGCGGCTGGGTGGTGCACCAGGTCGTGCCGGGAGTATTGGTATGGCGGAGCCCGGGCGGGTACGTCTATCTGGTCACGGCCGGACAGAGCATCCTCATCGACACCCCGGCCGGTCACCACCACCGGGCGGCCTGAGCCTCTGTCCCCCGGTCACCTCGTCGTGCGCGTCGATCTCGGGCTGGGCGCACCGGCGGGCCGCCGCACCCAGCGCTGATCCGCCGTTCGCGGGTGCGGTCGGCTCATCGGTACTTCAGGGCCGACAGGTCGAACGTGTATGTGGCTCCGGTGTTGCTCACCAGGGTGAGCGCGTTGCCCGAAGAGGACGTGACCTTCAACCACGAGGTGCCCGCCTGGGGGAAGGGGCCGAGGTTGCTCCAGTGAGTGTTCGCGTTCGCATCGGCGGACACGATGTATATCCCACCCTGCCCGCTCGCCGCGGGGTTGATCATCCCCACTGTTCCCGCGTACACGCCGTACCAGCGTCCCCGGACCATGCCGTAGTAGGCGTTCCTGACCTCGAACGCCTCCGAGCTGAACGGCGCCTGCTTGAGGTCGGAGATCCCGGAGACCCGGGGGGCGGGCTGGTCGTCCGAGGGCAGCCAGGAGGGCTGGGCCGTGGTCGTCGGCTTCGTTGCCGGGTGAGAGGGGAATGCCCGCTCCACCCCGGCCATGAAGGCGCTGGCCTTGGCCGACGGCATCTCCGCCGCCCGCCCCGCAGAGGCCCGCAGCGCCTGATCACGCGCCGAGTTCCCCTCGGCATGGGCGATCCCCACGCCGACACTCACGATCGCGGCCGCCGCGACGGCGACAACGGCCACCCGCCAGCGCGCCGAGGCACGCACCCGAGCCGTCCGCGTACGGAAACTGACCATGCCCATGCCTCTCCCAGCTAGTCCCGTGGATCCGCGTGGCAATCTACATGACCGTCGGGGGCAAGAGCCGGAGGCCTGCCAGGATCGCGTCCGATCCGCCATGCCGCCCGAAGAAACGGACAGCGGTGGAGCCACCAGGAGCTTCTCCCGAATTCTGGCCCCCATCGCCGACGGCCTGGCCGACACACGCATGGCGGCCATCGCGCCGTAGCAGACGGATCGACGCGCCCTCACCGTGCGGCGGGGACGCCCTCCCGTCGGAGACGACAGATGGTCCGCGATTCGGCGGGCGCCCCAGCACGCTCCGATCCTGGGTCGCCCCTGCGGGGGTGCCGATCACGGTGCTGTCTGCCGCCGAGCCCCGGACCGTCGCGCGTTCGATCGGCATGACATCCGAGGATCCTATGATCATTAGGTTTTCACCTACATGTTGTAGGTTCAGAGCATGCCGCGCGCGAACCTCACCGAGAGCGTGATCCTGGAAGCGGCCGCGACGCTGGCCGATGGCCAGGGCTTCGAGTCGGTCACGATGTCGGCGGTCGCCCGCGCGGTCGGCGTCAGGCCCGCCAGCCTGTACGAGCACGTCCGGGACAGGGATGCACTGTTGGACGGCGTTCACCGGCTCGCGCTGCGCGACCTCGCGTCCAGCATCACCGAGGCGGTCGCAGGGCGTTCCGGGCGCGCAGCGCTCCGGGGCCTCGCCGACGCGCACCGCGCCTACGCGGCAGAGCATCCGGGTGCGTGGGCGGCGCTGCAGCGACCCGCGTCCCCGGTGACCGTCCGATCGCCCGAGGCGGCACGGGTGGCATCCCTCACCCTTGCCGTCCTGCGGGGCTACCCGGTCCCCGACGAGGCACTCGTGCACGCGGCGCGTCTCATCGGCGCGACGGTCAACGGGTTCCTCGCGCTGAGCGGTTCACAGGCGTTCGACAATCGGCCCGACGCTGTCGACGAGTCCTGGACTGCGGCGTTGGACGCCCTCGACCGGGCCCTGCAGACCTGGCCACGAGAAGGAGAACGTCCATGATCTCGACCCCACTCACCGGTGACCTGGTGCGGGGCATCGCCGAACTCGAGCCGACCCCCCTCGGGGTGACGCTGCACCGGCTTCCCCGCTGGGTGCGTCGACAGTTCCCCGACCCGCAGCTATTGGCCATGGAGGCGCAGCCCTCCGGCGTCCGAGTGGAGTGCACGACCTCGGCCTCACTCATCGAACTGGTCACCCATCCGACCCGGATCGCCTACCTGGGCGCTGATCGCCCCCGCGGACGTATCGACGTGTACGTCGACGGCGTCCTGCGCGTCCGGGACGAGTTGACAGGCGGCAACCGCATCGACGTGGACCTGCAGACCGGCGCCTCCAGCGCACACCACGGCCCCAGCCATACCACCCTGGTCGCGGACCTCGGTCCCCAGGCCAAGAGCGTCCAGGCGTGGCTACCGCACAACGAATCCCTTGAGCTCGTCGCCCTGCGCACCGACCGACCGGTCGAACCCGAACGGCGCCATGAGCGGGTCTGGGTGCACCACGGGAGCTCGATCAGTCAGGGGTCCAACGCCCTCGCGCCGAGCCAGACCTGGCCGGCTGTGTCGGCGCGGAGCGTCGGCGACGTGCACCTGCGCAACCTGGGCCTCGGCGGGAGCGCCCTGGTCGACCCCTTCCTCGGGCGCGTCATTCGCGACACGCCCGCGGACGTCATCAGCGTCAAGCTCGGGATCAACGTCGTGAACCTCGATGCCATGCGGCTGCGGGCCTTCGTCCCGGCGGTCCACGGATTCCTGGACACCATCCGCGACGGACACCCCACCACGCCCCTCATCCTGATCTCCCCGAGCTTCTGCGGCAGCCACGAGACCACGCCGGGCCCCGGCGCGGTGGACCCGATAACTCTGGGAACGGACCATGTGGCCTTCATCGCGACCGGCGCCGCCGGCGACACCGGTCAGGGGCATCTGACCCTCGAGGTGGTCCGCGAGGCTCTCCGCGCCGTTGTGGAGGCTCGCGCCGACGACGCGAACCTCCACCATCTCGACGGCCTGACCCTGTACGGCCCGGGGGATGCGGATGAGTTGCCACTGTCGGACGGGCTACACCCGGGCACCGAGGCACACCACCTCATCGGCACCCGTTTCGCCGAGTACGCGCTGGCGCCCGGAACCCCTCTCGGTCCGACCCGGACCCGGAAGGGCTGACAGTCGCCGACCCACCAGGCCCCCACCTGGCGACGCCGCTCGGGCGGGGCGGTGCCGGCCTGGCTGACCGGGG
>DAIESZ010000031.1 GCA_027346035.1 Propionibacteriaceae bacterium | reverse complement strand
CCCTCGACAACGTGCGGACGATGTTCCATGAGTTCGGGCACGCGCTGCACGGGCTGTACAGTGACACGACCTATCCGAGCGTCTCGGGCACCGCCACAGGACGGGACTTCGTCGAGTTCCCCAGCCAGGTCAACGAGATGTGGGTCATGTGGCCCGACGTGCTCGACCACTATGCGCGCCATCACGTGACCGGCGAGCCGCTGCCCGCGCCGGTGGTGGAGCAGTTGCGCGCCAGCGAGCAGTTCAACGAGGGCTTCGCCACCTCCGAGTACCTCGCCGCCGCCCTGCTCGACCAGGAGTGGCACAAGATCGCGGCCGGCACGCCGGTCGACGACGTCGACGCGTTCGAGGCCGCCGCGCTGGCCCGGGTCGGCCTCGACAACCCGGTCATCCCGCCCCGGTACTCGACCTGCTACTTCGCCCACACGTTTGGGGGCGGCTACGACGGCGCCTACTACTCCTACATCTGGAGCGAAGTCCTCGACGCCGACACCGTCGAGTGGTTCAAGGAGCATGGCGGTCTCATCCGCGAGAACGGCCGACGCTTCCGCGGTGAGTTGCTGAGTCGTGGACGCAGCCGCGAGCCGCTGGACTCCTACCGGGCGTTCCGGGGTCGGGACGCCGAGGTCCGACCGCTGCTCGTGCGCCGCGGACTGCTCGAGGAGTGACCGTGCTCGGCTTCCTGGGGGCGATCGAGGCCGAGATCGTCTCGATCCGGGGGCGCCTGCGCGATGCCGTCGAGTTGACGGTGGGCTCGACGGTGGTCACCGTGGGCAGCTACACCACCCCGTCGGGCACCCGGCGTCCGGTGGCAGTGGCGAAATGCGGGGTCGGCAAGGTCAACGCGGCCCTGGCGGTGGCCGCGCTGGCGCGGGCCGGTGTCACCGAGGCCGTGTTCACCGGCGTCGCCGGGGGAGTCGCTCCGGGGCTGCGCGTCGGCGATCTCGTGGTCGCCACCGATCTGGTGCAGCACGACGTCGACCTCACCGCGCTGGGGAGCCCCCGGGGAGAACTGCTGGGCGAGCCGCTCGCGTGGATCGCCGACCCAGGACTCGCGGCGCGGGTGCTGCACGCCGCGCGGGTGGCGGCGGCCGGGTCGACGGGTCGGGTCGTCCAGGGCCGGATCGCCTCCGGTGACCAGTTCGTCGCCGACCCGGATCACGGCCGCGAGATCCACGCCGTGTTCGGGGCCCTGTGCACCGAGATGGAGGGCGCGGCGTTCGCCCAGGCCTGCACCGGCTACCGGATCGCCTTCGAGGTGGTGCGGGCGATCAGCGACACCGCCGACGGCGACGCCCCGGTCGACTTCCCGGCGTTCCTCACCCGGGCCTCCGAGGTGGGGCAGTCGCTGGCCGACGCGCTCGTGGACCAGCAGCCCTGATGCGAGAACCCCCGGCGGGCATCCGGATATCACTGCGCTACGTCGACCCCGACGGTGCGGCACGCGACCTTGTCGGCGAGGTCGTCGCAGTCGACGACAGGCGGCTGGTCATCATGCCCTGGGACCGAGGTCCCGTGGCCGTCGATACCGCCTCCGTCGTGGCGTGGCGGCAGGTTCCCCCCAAGGCCGTGCGGCCGAGTTCGACGCCTGCCGACCTGGCCCGCCTGGCGGCCAGCGGATGGCCGGGACTGGAGCTGGAACTCGTCGGGGGATGGGAGCTGCGCGCGGCCGGCGGCTACACGCGACGCGCGAACTCGGCGCTCTGCGAGGGCGATCCGGGCACCGATGTCGCCAGTGCTCTCGACCGGGTCACCGCCTTCTACCGTTCGCGTGACCTGCCACCGCAGGTGGTGTTGCCCGCGCGCACGGGGGAGCGGCATCGGTTGCACGACCTCCTGGTGGGCGGCGGGTGGGCTGAACACAGTCACACCTGGTTGATGACGCTCGATCTCCGCTCGGCACCCCCCGTGCCGTTCCCGCACGATGTGGAGTTGTCGTGGTCGGCTCGACCCGACGCCACCTGGCTCGCGGCGTTCGGGCGTCCCCATCCACTCCGGGAGGCAGTGCTCACCGCCGCGAACGCCGACTACCTGGCGCTGCGCCGGGGCGCCGAACTGGTGGGGATTGCCCGATTGACGCTCACCGGTCAGTGGTCGGGGGTCAGCGGCCTCTGGGTGGCCGCCTCGGAGCGGGGCCGCGGGCTCGGGACGGGTCTGCTCGGTGTCCTTGCCGAGCGGGCCCTCGCCCGTGGCGCCCGCTTCGGCTACCTGCAGGTGACAGAAGACAACACTGGAGCGCGGCGGCTCTACGACAGGTTGGGCTGGCAGGCGCACCACCGCTACACCTTTTTCAGCCACGAGTGAGCCCCGGCACGAACGCCCGCGAGCGGAGACCCGGACGCGGGGCGCGGCGGCCGGTTCCGGTGGCCCCGACGACGGTCACACTGGTGCCATGACCAGCTTCCTGAGGTCCGCGCGGATGGGCATGATCGCCGCCATGCTCGTTCTCAGCGGTGTCGCGGCGACCGGCACGGCGTCGGCCGCGACGCCCACCGTCCATTCGTCCGAGGCGCGCGCGAGGGCCGCCTGCGCCCCGGCGTCGGCAGCCGCCAAGTCGCTGACGCCCCCCGAGGTCGTGCCACCGACCCTCCTCGACATCACCGCCGACCACGGACCCTGCGGCGACCGGGTGATCTTCGAGGTCTCCGCCGCCACGACGGTCGGCTACCAGATCGGGTATGAGAGGCAGCTTCTCGGCATCGGCAGCGGGCTGCCGATCGATGTCCTGGGCCGGATGGTGCTCGTCGTGACCATCTCAGCCCCCGCCTACGACGAGGAGGGGGACGCGACCTACGTGGTCGAGGATCCGACGAACCTCGTTGATGTGTCGGGGCTCACGTCCGTGGAGCAGGTCGTCTGGGCCGGGTCGATGCGCGGTGAATCCCGTGTCGGCATCGGCGTCGACCGCGTCCGGCCGTTCAACGTCACCGTCGACCCGGGCAGGAACGTCACCCGGCTCATCGTCGAGATCGCGCCCTGACGCTCCAGCGGTCCCAGTCCGGCTCAGACGATCTCGGTTCCCACTGGGGTGCCCAGCTCGATCGTGCGTGAGACGGTGCACAACTGGTCGTGCGAACGGCGAACCGCCTGGGGCAGTCGCTCCCGGGCGGCGTCCCCGCCCTCGCCTTCGGGGAAGCGCACCTTGAACGAGACGGTCAGGTCCTCCAGGTGGTTGCCGCCCTCGGTGTGCTTGGTGCCGCTGGAGGTGATCTCGAACTCGATCGGCTCCGCGCGACGTGCCGTGATGTAGTCGACATCCATGCCGGTGCAGGCGGCCATCGCGGTGAGCAACAGCTCGACCGGACGGAACGTGCCCTCGCCGGCCTCACCGACGAGAATTGTGCCGCCCCGGGCGTTGGTGGCCTCGAAGGTGGCGAACTCGGTGCGGCGCAGGACGATGGTCGTGGGGGTGGGGGGAGTCTGGTCATTCGGCATGGGACCATCATGGCCCAGTCGGACTCCGACGAGCGGCACTGCACCGCCCGGACATGACCTTGCGCCAGATCACACTGGTGTCATGACCGGGATCCTCGGCTCGTCGCGAATGGGCATGATCGCCGCCATGCTCGTCCTCAGCGGTGTTGCGGCGTGCGCGCCCACCAGCACCGTCTCCCCGTCGGCGTCCTCGGCCACCAACGGCACCTCAGCCTCGGCCACGACGCCCACCAGCACCCAGCCGGCCACGACCAGCCAGAGCGCCACGACCTCGGCGACCACCGCGGCCAGTTGCGCCCCGGTGGCGACGGCCTCCGCGTCGACCACGGCGACGCCGGGCACCGACGTCGCCAGGCCCACTCTCACCGGGGTCACGGCGGCGACGGGGCCCTGTGGTGACCGCGTGATCTTCCAGGTCGCGGGCGCCTCGTCGGTGGGCTACCGGATCGGATACGCCGACCAACTTCTGGGCATCGGGAGCGGACTGCCGATCGACGTCCAGGGCACCAGGGTTCTGGTGATCAATCTCGAGGTGCCGGCCTACGACGATGCCGGACAGGCCACCTATGACCCGAAGGATCCGAAGAACCTCGTCGACGTCTCGGCTCTCGCCTCGGTGCGGCAGGTCGCCTGGGCGGGGTCCTTCGAGGGGCACAGCCTCGTCGGTATCGGGGTCGACACCGTGCGCCCCTACAGCGTCACCGTGGTCCCTGGTCAACCCACCCGGGTGATCGTCGAGATTGCGCCCTGAGGTTCGGCGCGTGCCCGTCGTGACCCGTCACGGGGCGGCGGGGTGGGCGGCCACCAGCGCCTTCGCGAGCACCTGGACGCCGGCGGCGTTGGGGTGGTCGCCGTCACTGGCGAGCAGCGGGCTCGGGTCGTCATCCCCGCTGGTGCCCCGGAACGGCACCACGGTGTCGACGTAGATGTCGCGGTGGCGAAGCGTCTGCGTCTCGATCGCCGCGTTGGCGGCGGCAGTGATCGCCTCCTGCCACTCCAACTGCGCCGACTCCGGACCCGTCCGGGCCAGCCCCGCCTCGGGGAAGAGGTCCCAGTAGTTGGTGACCAGGATCATGTGCGGTGAGGCGGAGTCGATTGCCGCGAGCCGGTCGAGCACCTGCCCGAGGTGGGTGCCCATCGCGGCCACATCCGGCTGATAGCACGACGCGTCGCACGAACCGGACGACTGCCTGGCGGCGTCCGGGTTGAGGTCGTTGGCGCCAACGATGACCACGATGATGTCGGCGTGCTGCAGCGCCGTGCGGAGGGGGTCGCCGGTGATCTGGGCGAGCACCGAGGTCGTCGTTGCGCCGTTGACGCCGAAGCTGCGGGCGTTCACTCGGCGCCCGGTGGCCTGCGAGAGCAGGCCGGCGTAGGCCGCCATCGGGCCGGCGCAACCGCAGTGGGTTCCGGCCATCACCGAGTCCCCGATACCGACCGCGGTGAGGGGCCCGAGAGGACTCGGCGACGGCGACGGAGCGGGGAGCGGGGTCGGGGTGGGCGACGGGGAGGCCGTGACCGAGGTGGTCACAGGCGACGAGGCGTCGACGGGATCGGTCGATCCGGCCCCGGGAACCGCACATCCGGCCAGCACAAGCGCAGCGACCAGGCTGCCGATCGCGACGAGCTTGCGCATGGACGGGTGAGGCCTTTCCAGTTGGACCGGTGCGGTATACCGGTGATGACCCGGTCCGCGTGGGACAGGCTAGTCCGATCAGCCAACCCAGCGGCGGCTGGACCTCGCGGCAGTTTCCTGTGCACGGTGGGAGGCCCCGTGAATCTGTTGAGTGACTCCATCTACTGGCTCGCCGCGATCGTCGCGACGGTCGCGCTCGTCGGCGGGTCGTATCTGGTCAGCAGGCTGCCGCGGACGTCGTGGCGATGGCTGTTCAACGTTCCGGTCGTGGCGCTCGCGAGTCTGCTCGTCGCGATGAGCATCGGTCTGGTGCTCAACCGGCAGAACGCCTGGTACACCAGCTGGGGTGACCTGCTCGGCACCTCCTCGGGCAGCAGCAACGTCGTGGTCGTCGGCGAGTCCAAGCCTCGCACCGTGTTCGCCCATGACACGTCGGTGGTTCGCACCGATCTGCGCACGCTCCCACCGCTTCCCTCGCCCGGCAGTCGGATCCAGCGGTACACGGTACCCACATCCATCGGGCACAACGCCTGGCAGGTGACGGTGCTGCTGCCCGTCGGCTACGGCGACCCGGCGAACGCGCATCGCGCCTATCCGGTGGTGATGGCTGCGCACGGGGCTCCCGGTACCCCGAACAGCTACCTGCCGAAGGGCCGGATGCCGATCATGGCGCTCACCGATCCCTCGGTGGCGGCCCACAAGGTGTCCCCGTTCATCACCGTGATCCCGTCGCTGCTGCCGGGAGGATCGGACAATGAGTGCGTGTTCGGTCCGGGCGGACCGGACCAGCTGGAGACCTGGTTGAGCGTCGACATTCCGAAGTTCGTCACGGCGCACTTCCGGGTCATCCAGCAGCGGTCGGGCTGGGCCTGGCTCGGCTACTCCGCGGGCGGGTGGTGCGCCGCCATGGAGACGATCCTGCATCCCAACACCTTCGCCGCGGCAGCGATCCTCAGCGGGTACTTCACCCCCTGGTGGGGTGCCACCCCGCCGTTCGGGCCCAACTCGCCGCAGGAGAACCGGCTGGATCTCATCGCGCAGGTGCAGCGGACCCGGCCCCACGTCGCCCTGTGGGTGCAGAGCTCGCGCCCCGACACCGAGAGCTATCCCTCGACGAGGCTGTTCCTCTCCAAGGTGCGCTCACCAACCCTGGTTCAGGCGGTCATCGACAGCACGGGCGGCCACCGATTCCCGTCCTGGACGCCACATGTCCCACAGATCATGGCGTGGCTCGGCAAGAACGTGCCAGGGTTCGCCCCATAATGATCATGTGACGAGAGATTCTGTTTCACGGGGGCGATCTGACACGCGTCGGCGCAAGGAAGTATCGTCCGGGTGGTGACACACGGCCGAATCCCGGGCGGCCGCTGCCACCATCATGCGGATCGTTCACGACGGGTGCGCCCGTCCATCAGGAGGCCATCGCCATGCATATTCCCCACACGCGTCGCGCCCTCGCAGTGTTCACCCTGGTCGCCGCGGCTTTGACCGCCACTGGCTGCGGGTCCTCCACCCTCGGCTCGGGATCGGGAACCACCACCGCCACGGCGACGGGCTCCTCGGCCGGCGCGGCTGTCACGGCCACGCTCGACCAGGCACTGGCGGCCAAGGTGCCCGCGTCCATCAAGTCCAAGGGCACGCTGATCGACGGCACCGACGGCAGCTACGCGCCGAACGAGTACATCGGAGCCGACGGCAAGACGATGGAGGGCATGGACGTCGACCTGCTCAATGCCATCGCGACGACCCTCGGGCTGAAGGTGGAGTACAACAACGCCCAGTTCGACACGATCATCCTCGGCGTCACCGGCGGCAAGTACGACATCGCGATCTCGTCGTTCACGATCAACGCCCAGCGCAAGCAGGTCGTCAACATGGTGCAGTACTTCAACGCCGGCACCTCGTGGGCCGCCAAGGCAGGCACCCAGATCGACCCCAACAACGCCTGCGGCAAGTAGGTGTCGGTGCAGAAGGGCACCGTGCAGGTCGACGACCTCACCGCCCGCAGCGCGGCGTGCACCAAGGCCGGCAAACCGGCGATCAACTCGGTGGTCGAGACCGACCAGTCGAAGGCGGCCGCCGACGTGATCAGTGGCAAGACCGACGCCATGCTGGCCGACTCGCCGATCACGGCCTACGCGATCAAGCAGTCGAATGGTCAGATGGTGTCGGTCGGCACGATCTACGACGCCGCCCCCTACGGGATCGTCGTCGACAAGAAGCAGACCGCGTTCGCCCAGGTGCTCTCCGACGCCCTGGCCGAGCTCAAGTCGAACGGCGTCTACGACCAGATCCTCACGAAGTGGGGTAACAGCGCCGGCGGCGTCGACAGCTTCCCGGTGAACCCGTGACCGTGCCGCAGGCCGCCGGCACCGCCGAGCGCCCGGGGCGGATCGACGCGAAGCCGGTCCGCCACCCCTGGCGCTGGGTGGCCGTCGGCGTCATCGTGATCGTCGTCGCGATGATGTTGCACTCCGCGGTCACCAACTCCAAGTGGGACTGGTCCTACGTCATCCAGGTGATGAATTACCGACCGATCCTCCAGGGGTTGTGGGAAGGCACGATCCTCGGCACGGTGCTCGCCATGATCATCGGCCTGATCTTCGGGATCCTGCTCGCGATCATGCGGCTCTCGACGAACCCGGTGCTCCGGGGCGTCTCGGCCGTCTACACCTGGTTCTTCCGCTCGATCCCGCGCTACGTGCTGCTGACGATCCTCGGGGTGGGCATCGTGTTCCTCTATCCGAGGCTGACGATCGGCCTGCCGTTCGGCGATTCGATCGCCCGGCTGCTGCATCTGAGCACGACGTTCACGCTGTTCACGTTCGACACCCGCTCGGTGAGCCAGGGCATCGTCATCGGGGCCCTCGGTCTCGGGCTGTCCGAGGCGGCGTACATGGCCGAGATCGCCCGCGCCGGGATTCTGTCGGTCGACCGCGGCCAGGTCGAGGCCGCTCACGCTCTCGGGATGTCGTCGGCGAGGACCATGCGCCGGATCGTCCTGCCCCAGGCGATGCGGGTGATCGTTCCCCCGACCGGCAACGAGACGATCGCGATGGTCAAGGACACCTCGCTGTTGGTCGCGGTGCCGGTGGGCATGGAACTGTTCAACCAGGCCCAGATCGTCGCCAACCGCACATACCGCATCATGCCGGTATACGTGGCGGCCACGCTGTGGTACCTCATCGTCTGCTCCGTGCTGATGGTTGGGCAGTCCTATCTGGAGCGGCGTTTCGGTCGTGGGTTCTCCGCCCCGAACGCGAAGGCGCAGCGGCTGTTGAGCCGCACCGGGGAGCACTGATGAAAAGCACCAACGATGCGCGACCGATCGTGCGCGCGGTGAACGTGTCCAAGGCGTTCCACCACCTCGAGGTGCTCAAGGGCATCGACCTCGAGGTGCTTCCCGGTGAAGTGGTGTGCCTGCTCGGACCGTCGGGGTCGGGGAAGACCACCTTCCTGCGCTGCATCAACATGCTCGAGACGATCGACGGCGGACGTATCTGGGTCGACGGCGTCCTGATGGGTTTCGACGACTCCGGCCCGCACCTGCGTCACCTGTCCGACTCGGCCAAGTCGGGGCAGCGTCGCGAGATCGGCATGGTGTTCCAGCGGTTCAACCTCTTCCCGCACATGACGGTCCTCGAGAACATCATCGAGGCACCGCTCCAGGTGCGTGGGATCGCCCGTGACGCCGCGATCGCCCGCGCCCGCGATCTCCTGTCCATGGTCGGCCTGTCGGACAAGGAGAAGAACTATCCCTCGCAACTGTCGGGCGGCCAGCAGCAACGGGTGGCCATCGCCCGGGCGCTCGCGATGGATCCCAAGCTCATGCTGTTCGACGAGCCCACCTCCGCGCTCGACCCCGAACTTGTGGGCGAGGTGCTCCGAGTCATGCGCGACCTGGCCGAGCAGGGGATGACGATGATCGTCGTGACCCACGAGATCGCCTTCGCCCGCGACGTCGCCGACCGGGTGGTGTTCATGGACGGCGGAGTGATCGTCGAGCAGGGCTCGGCGCGCGACGTCATCACCCGTCCCCGCGAGGAGCGCACCCGTCAGTTCCTGGCCCGGATCCTCACCGACCAGGCGGAGTGAGCCGTCAACCGAGGGCGAGCTTCACGGCGACGCCCACCATGACGACACCGACCGCCGCATCGATGATCCGCCAGGTCGAGCGGCGTCCGAGCGGGCCGGCCAGCATCCGGGCGCCGAAGCCCAGGCCGGTGAACCACACGATGCTCCCGAGACCGGCGCCGGCCGCGAACCACCACCGCTCCTGCGGGTGCTGATTGGCGAGGTTGCCGAGCATGAGGACTGTGTCGAGGTAGACGTGCGGGTTGAGATAGGTGAGCGCCAGCGTGGTCAGGGCGATCGAGCGCAGTGAGCGGACGCTGCGTCCGGACTCGTGGAGTTCACCGGGACGCAGGGCCTTGCGGAACGACGCGAGCGCGAACCACACGAGGTAGACCACCCCGCCCCACCGCAGCACCGTGAGCGCAACCGGGGCGCGCTGCACGATCGTCCCGATGCCGAGCGTTCCGGCAGCGATCAGCAGCAGATCCGATGCCGCGCAGATGCTCACGACCACCCCGACGTGCTCCCGGCGGAGGCCCTGACGCAGCACGAACGCGTTCTGGGCGCCGATCGCCACGATGAGGGACAGCCCCGTGAGCAGGCCGGTGAGAGCGATCGCGAGACGGTCGGCTGGCACCGGCACAGACTATCGGCGACGAAACCGCCGCATCGTCAGCCGCCGCCGCCGCGTGCGCGCAGCTCGCGCGCGAGGTTGGCCCGGGCGCGGACCTCCCACAGGTCGTACCCGCGGGCCGTGTGGAAGATACGCGGCCGGGACAGGAAGTCGTCGAGCACCGCGACCCGACCCCGGTGGAACTCGTCGTCGTCGAAGCGGGAGTACTCGGTGCGGATGCCCCGCACCGACTCGTCGTAGCGCTCGGGGTCAGCGGCGAGGATTGCCATGTCGCAATCGCTCACCCGCGCCCCGGCCGGGTCGTCGACGCGGGGAGCGTGGCGCTCGGTGACGAGGACCAGCCTCACCACCTCGCCGACCTCGTCGATGGAAAGTTGCAGCAGGCCGAGCCGTTCGCGGGCCAGCTCGGCCGAGGCGCGCTCATCGGCTCCGGCGCCCAGACCGTGCACGGCGTCATGGAACCAGATCGCGAGCTGCTCGAGCCTCGTGCCGCCGAGCAGGTCGAGTGCCGACAGGGCCTCGGCCAAGTGCTGAAGGTTGTGATAGCGCCGTTCGGGGGCGCCCCAGCGGCGGATGAGCTCATCGAAGACATCGTCGGCCCCCGGCAGGAGTGCCTGCCATCGTGCCCCCAGGTCGGCGAGCCGATCGTCTGGGTCGCGCCGGGTCACAGTCGACCCACCACGACGTGGACGATCCCGGCCCACGCGCACGCCACCAGCACACTGACGAATGTGCCGATGATGAAGCGCTCGGCGGCCCCGCTGGAGGTGGCCCGGAGCTCGGGGTACCGGGCCAGCCCCTTGACCGCCAATGCCATCGCGATGCCCTCGGGGAACCCGAGGAGCAGCGTCGCGTAGATCGCGAGCCGCTCGAGGACGCCGATCCAGGCCCCACCTCGAAGGTGCGAGCGGGCCGCGACGACCGACTGCCGCTGGGCCTGCTCGGGGTTCAGCTCCTGGCGGAGCCGCCGGTCGACCCGCGAGAACACCACGGTGACGGCCGGGCCTCCGGAGGCGCAGGCCAGCACCGCCCCCAGCGCGACGACGATGGCGGTCCACAGCTCGTGAGCGTTCATCGCGGTGTCCCGGGCAGGGGTGCGTCGGGGGGCGCCGCCAGCAGGTCGGCCAGCTCACAGGCGGCCAGGCGCTCGGCGGCCACGGACTCGGCCAGCCGCGCCCGTGCGAGGCGCTGGCTGACCGCCGACTCACTCACCCCGAGCCCACGGGCCGCCTCGCGGTGGGACACCCCGGATTCGACCAGCGTCACAGCCTGCCACCCTTCGTCGGTTCTGCGGCGGATCAGCGCACGCCAGATAGTCAGTGCGCTGTCGGCACGGTCCTGTGCCGAGCAGTACCGAGCGTACAAACCCCCGCTGACACCACGTGCCCCATCCGGCGGGAAGGCATCGCCCGCCCCGGCCACGGTCCGCAGGGCGATCTCTGATGGCGCGCGGTAGGCGGCGGTGACGGCGTCCCGGGCTGCGATGAACGCGGGTCCGCGGGCCGCCCTGGATGTGGCGGCAAGGGGCAGTTCGACCGGCCCCACGCCCACCCCGATCCGCCACCGGCTCAACCGGGTGAGGACCTTGATGGCGGCGAGCACGTCGTCGATCGAGGCCGTGAGCCCCTGGATCTCGTCGCCCACCGTGCGCTCGAAGTCCAGGCGCATGCCGAGGTTCGCTGCCCCGAGGGTCTGCAGCGCGATCGGGACCGCATCAGGCGCAGTGCGACTACCCACCTGGTCTGCGGTGATCACGAACCAACTTGAGGGAAAGTCCTTCATCGTCAACACTTTAGCCATTTTGCTTCATCGTGGGGTCCTGGGTGACGGATCCGGGTGGCACGGCGTAAATGGGGGGAACCCCCGACGCGGGGGCGGCGCGTCCCTAGGATGGACACGGGCCGAGGGGCTCAGGAACGAGGAGCACACAATGACCAGTTACAGCGGTGTGGGTGTGAGCGCCGGACGTGTCGTCGGGAGGGTCATCCCGATGGCCCCGCCGGTCGCGGAACCCTCCGTCGGGGAGAAGTTCAACCCCTCGGTGACCACCGCCGAGGCCGAGGCGGCGCGGGTCAAGGATGCCGCTCTGGCCG
>DAIESZ010000144.1 GCA_027346035.1 Propionibacteriaceae bacterium | reverse complement strand
CGGGCCTGGCGCAAGGTCACGGACGCCGTCCACGCCCGGGGCGGCCACATCTTCGCGCAGCTCATGCACGCCGGCCGCGTCGGCGATCCGGCGCTGCTGCCCGACGGGATGCTGCCGGTCGGCCCCTCGGCCGTCGCGGCGCAGGGGCAGATCTACACGCACGCGGGCACCAAGCCGTTCAACGTGCCCCAGCCCCTCGACGAGGCCGGAATCCAGCAGACCATCGGCGACTTCGCGGACGCCGCGGCCAACGCCGTCGACTCCGGTTTCGACGGGGTGGAGCTGCACGGCGCCAACGGCTACCTCATCCACCAGTTCCTCTCCACGAATGCGAACCAGCGCACCGACCGGTGGGGTGGGACGCCGGAGAACCGGGCCCGGTTCGGTGTGGAGGTCGCGCGGGCGGTGGTCGGCCGGATCGGCCCCGACCGCGTCGGCTTCCGCATCTCCCCAGGGAACACCGCGCAGGACATCGAAGAGGCCGAGATCGAGGCCACGTACACGGGACTGGTCCGGGAGCTCGACGACCTCTCCATCGCCTACCTGCACATGCTGGAAGTCCCGGGCCAGCGTGACCTCACCCGCCGACTGCGGGGTTTGTGGCGACAGAGCCTCATCCTCAACCCCGACACCCAGCCCAACCCGACCGGACCCGGTGAACTGGCCCTCATCGAGGACGGCACCACCGACCTCATCGCCTACGGGGCCCTGTTCCTGGCCAACCCCGACCTGCCCGAGCGACTGGCCGCGGGCGGTCCGTTCAATACCCCCGACCGGAGCACCTTCTTCGGCGGGGATGAGCGTGGCTACACCGACTACCCGACGCTCGAGGAGACGTCCGGCCGGACCGACCAGGTCGCCTGATCGGGCGCCCCTCCCAACCTGGAGAGGGGCGAGGGCCGCACGACCCGCAGGGGGTCGGCGTCCCCGACCGGCCGGCCGCCGTCGGCCATGAACAAGGGCGCCCCTCCCGAGCATCGACCGGGAGGGGCGCCCAACATGTGTGGCGGAGGCGGCGAGATTTGAACTCGCGATGGGGTTGAAGCCCCAAACCCGCTTAGCAGGCGGGCGCCATAGACCTGACTAGGCGACACCTCCGTGCGCAAACACGCAGGTCCAAGCCTAACCGGTCGATGCCACGCGCAGCAAAGCAGGATGACAAGGGCGGCTTGGGATGCTTCCAGCCGGGATGGTGCAATGGATACGTACAGTCCGCGCTGATCAGTCACCGTCGACGAGCGGAGGAACACCCCTATCGACGCAGCAGCCTGACACGAGTGGAGGCATCGTGAGTCCCGACGATGGAGCGCCCTGGCGTCCCCGCCGCGCGGCCGACTCCGACCAGCCCACCTGGCAACCTCGCGCCTCCTCGCCGCCGGAGTTCATCGAGCGTACCCATGTCGTGCCTTCCCGCGCCGCGAACGAGCCACAGTCGCCACACCCCGGCCCCGACACGTCGCGTCCGGCCGCTGGGCCCCGTCAGACCCCTGATTCCCGTCTCCGGTTCACCCAGTCGCTGCTGTGGACGATGATCGGCACGATCGTGCCAGGGCTGGGGTTCTGGCCCACCCGGCTCCGTCGGCTCGGGCTGGGGATCATCGGGATCGCCGTGGTCGCGATCCTGTTCGTGGCGTTCACGGCACGCACCAACCTCGGGAGCCTCGCCGCGATCGCCGTGGAGCCCACGTGGCTCACCCGGATCAGCGTCGGCGCGGCCGTCGTCGGCGTTCTGTGAGTGGTGACGATCATCGGCACCCACCTGCTGACCAGGCCACGGATCCTCAGCCGGACGCAACGCATCGTCGGCTCGCTCGCCGTCACCGGCCTGTC
>DAIESZ010000369.1 GCA_027346035.1 Propionibacteriaceae bacterium | reverse complement strand
GGTGGCCGCCGCGGCGCTGCTGGCCTGAGAGGCAGAACCGCTCGCCCGATCGGGCAGGGGCTGCCGCGTGGCGTACGACGTGTCGGGCGCGGCGTACGACATGTCCGAAAACGGGCGCCGGGTCGTACGCCGTCGGCCGGGTCGTACGCCGCGCGGCTTACAACTCGCGGCGCGCCAGCGTCCGGACGCCGAGCAGCAGGCAGACGGCCATCAGCACGATCGTCGTGAGCACCGGCCACAGCACCGGAGTGGACTGGTCCGCGCCCAGACGGGCGACGGTTGCGGAGAGGCCGGCCGGCGTCCACCGGGTGGCCGGACCCCACAGGCTGAGCAGCGACAACACGATGATGGCGCCGAAGCCGTACCCCACCGAGCCGAGGGCGGAGAAGCGCGCCGACAGGGCCACCATGAGGCAGATCACCAGCCCGGCGAGTACCAGCCAGGCTGCCGTCGCCCGCAGCAGCGGGCCGGCGTCGACCGTTGGGAACAGGGCGATCGTGATGGCCCAGGTGACGAGGGTCCCGACGAGCGCGGCGACCAACACCAGCACGGCGTTCGCGACGACCTTCGCCAGCAGGAACGCGGCGCGGGACACCGGCTTGGTGAGCACCAGCAGGGCCGTGCCCTGGCGGACCTCACCCGAGACGCTGCCCCCGAGCGTGCCGAGGAGCACGAACACGCCGAGTTGGGTGAGGTTCTTGGTCCACTGGGCCCAGCTGTCGAGGTAGGTGGGCGTCGGCAGGTTGGCGTCGGTGCCGATCACGGAACGCAGCAGTTCCGGGCTCAACCGTGCCCCGACCGGCCCGGTGACCGCGAAGAACAGCAGCAGTCCGGGCAGCACCAGCCACCGCCAGGTGCGGCGGATCTCGGTGAGTTCCTTGCGCAACAGCGTGCCGAAGCCCGCAAGGGTCCCGATCGAGCCGCTCATCGCCCGTTCCCCTCCGACTCCGCCGGACGCCGCTCCGCACGGCCCGGGTCGGGCTCGGCGGTGACGAGGGAGACGAACACGTCCTCGAGGCTCGGCTGTCGGACCTCGAAACGCACCAGCCCCGCGCCCAACTCGGCGACGAGCACCGGCAGCCGGCGCCGGGCGCGAGGGATGTCGTCAGTGGCGATCTCGACCAGATCGCCCCCGTTGGACGCCGTCGGCAAGGCCCTCGTGATCGTCTCCACCCAGGTCTCGCCCGCGAGCCGCTCGGCGAGGTCACCCGCATCGCCATCGAGCTGCACGACGACCCGCTGCGCCCCCGCGTGCCGCGACACGACCTCGTCAAGAGGTCCGACCGCGCGGATCCGGCCGTGATCGAGCACCGCGACGTGGTCGCAGACCCGCTCGACGTCGCCGAGGATGTGGGTGGAGAACAGCACCGTGGTGCGTCCGCGCAGTTCGGCGATCATGTCGAGCACGTCCTTGCGGCCGATGGGGTCGAGCGCCGAGGTGGGCTCGTCGAGCAGCAGCAGGTCGGGCGCGTTGATCAGCGCCTGGGCGATGCCGAGCCGCTGACGCATGCCCCGCGAGTAGCCACCGATGCGGGTGTTCACTCCCCCGAGCCCCGACATGTCGAGCAGCGCCCGGACGCGGGCCTCGAGCGTGTCGGAGTCGAGCGAGAACAACGATCCCGCGAAGCGGAGGAACTCATCGGCGCGCATCCAGGAGTAGTAGCCGGGCACATCGGGGAGGAATCCGATGCGCCGTCGCATCGCGCCCGGCTCACCGCCGAACACCCGCACGCTGCCGGCGTCCGCCCTGGCCAGGCCCAGCAGCACCCGCAGCGTGGTGGTCTTGCCGGCCCCGTTCGGGCCGACGAACCCGAACACCGAGCCATGCTCGACGGTGAGGTCGACACCGTCGAGCGCCCGCACCGGGCCGTAGTGCTTGGCCAGCCCCCGGATCTCGACCGCGGGGGCCTCGCTCGCCGTCACCGGGACTCGCGCTCGTCGGGATCGGTGGGCGACCCGTACAGAAGGTCCGCGGGCGAGGTGCGCCCGACCGGGCCGCCACGGCGCGGTGCGTCGGGAGTCTCGGGTGGGCGGCGTCCAGCCACGAGGAACGCGATCGGCCCGAACGTGCTGATGAGCACGATGATGAGGATCCACGCCCACACCGGCAGGGTGAGCCGCGGCGACGGGGTGCGCACGAGCACGACCAGCGCGACAACGAGCAGCGCCAGCTCGATCACCGCCAAGACGATGAGGACGCCGAGCAACCAGCCGGGCAGGCTGGACAGTGTTCCGTTGGATCCCATGACGTCTCCCGTGATCTCGATCAGATGGTGAGGTGATGGCCGCGGCGTCAGCGGTCGAGGACTCGCTCCCGCCCGGCCCGCACGATCACCCCGACGAGGAACGCGGCCCCGACAGCGCCGGCGGCCAGGGAGAGAAGTGACCAGATCCCGGGCGCCTGGCCGAGCCACCTCGCCATGATCGCAGCGGACAGGGCCATCGCCGCCCCCGAGGCGCCGAAGCCGAGGAGGGCCAGTCTGAGCGGCAGGTCGAACCGTGGCCACAGGGCCGTCAGCGCCAGCCCCTCGGCCGCCACCGCGAACAGGACCGCGGGGGCGAACGCCTCGCTCGGCGACGCCCAGCGATCCGCCGGGCCGAACATCGGCCAGTGGGCCGGGGCGGTCGCCATCGTCGACATCCCGGACGTGGCCACGGCGACCGCGAGCGCGGCCGGGGCCGAGACCGCGGCCAGCGCCCACCGCCAGGTCGAGGCGCCGATGGCCCCGGCGACGTCGGCGTCGAGGTCGTCGAAGCCGACGAGCCCGAGGGTGCGGGCGAGCCGTCCGAGGTTGAGGTCCCAGCCGATACCGACGACCCGCGGCACGAACCACGGGCCCGCGGGGTCGATCGCGGCCCGGGCTCGCGCGCCGAGCGTGCTGGGGGACAGCCCGAACGGAAGCCACGACCGCCGGAACGGGTCGCCGTATTCGGCCTCGAGTCGCTCGGCCGTGGTCGGGGGCGGACCGAAGCTGTGGATGGCCTCGTCGGCGCCGAGGTCGAGCGCCGCGGCGCGCAGGCCGCCCCGAAGGTCGGCCAGCGCGGCCGAGCGCGCCCTCCGCGGCAGGCGGAGCAGCCGAGCGACCTCGTCGGTGTAGGAGTCGATGCCTGTGGCGGTCTGCATGGTCAGGACCTTTCCCCTGAGGACCCGGCGTCGGGCAGGACCCGCGGACCGAGCACACGGTCCATGGCCTGCACCACTTGGCGCCAGGCGGCTGTCTGGTGATCGAGTTCGGCGTCCCCCGCACGGCTGAGCCGGTAGTACTTGCGCGGCGGGCCGTAGGGCGACTCGCGCCATTACGTCTCGACGAGCTTCGACCGGTTGAGCCGCGCGAGCACCGGGTAGACGGTGCCGGCCCCGGCGTCCAACCCGGGCAGAGAGGCCAGGATGTCGACGATCTCGGCACCGTAGCGTTCGTCGCCACTCAGTAGGGCGAGCACCGCCAGCTCCAGCGCACCCTTGCGCAGCTGGGTCTGTCGATCGTCCACACCATGTCCGTCCGCTAGTTGGCGTAACCAGGTAAATGGTATCACCAGGTACCCGGCAAGACAATGCAGTGGCCCAGGGGATGCGCGCCATGCTCGAGGTCTCAGGCGCAGCCCAGGGATGGGGGGCAGGTGAGCCATGGGGGTCTCGGCACGCCCGCGCGAGCGGGGGTCCGGGGCTCAGGATGTGCGGGGGGCTCTGGGTGTCGGCGTCAGGGCCGCCGGGCCGAGGCACGGCGACGCCGTGCGCCGAGCGCGGAACGACCGCGGATGCGACAGGGGGACGAACTCGAAGGCGACACGGTCCGGTTCGGGGTCGACATCGACCCTCAGACGCCGGAATCGGCGCGGTCGGCAGCCCCCAAGCCGGGAGTGCGGAGGTCCCGGGTCCATCCGCCCCCGGGACCTCTCCTCATGAGTCTCGATGGCAGCTACGCGGGCGTCCCCGCGCGAATTCCCGCCATCAGCGGCGAGACCCGTCCGATCACGGAGCGACCTCGCCCTGCCCCGGCAACATGTTGAGCGAGGCGACCTCCGGGTTGGAGACCTCGGAGGTGAACAGCGGGTGGCCAGGGTATTCGTTGGTCAGGCTCGGATAGGTGTAGTGCCCCAGCCGATCGGGCACCTTGACGGTCACCGGCCCGTACGCCGTCTGCACACCCGTGATGACCAGCCACCCGAGCGTCGTGTTGTCGAACCAGTGGCCGCCGTCACCTGCGCTGTGCACCTCACCGCTCGCTGCACACGGGACGCCGCCGAAGCAGCTGCTCTCCTGGTACGTGAGGCTGCCGCCGGGGAACCCGCCGACGCCGGAGCCAGCGTACAAAGAGGCCGCGATCCGCAGGGCACCACCGGAACGGTTGGCGGCCATGCCCTGCCCGCCGACGGAGATGTTGACCTGAAAGGTGGGGGCGGCGCCGGGTCCGGCGGCCGCAGCCGATCCGGTCGAGGCGACGAGCGATGAGACGCCGAGACCTCCGGCCAGCAGTGCAGCGGCGCTCCTCGCAAGCGTGCGTCGTGTCATGGAACTCCTCCTACCGTGATGGGCCGACCGCCCGGCTTCCGGACCGTCGTCAATAAGAGGAAATGCGGGAGAGCGTGCTCGGCGGCCACCCGTCACTGGGGACACCTGCGCGGACGTCTCGGATTTCCCACTACGGCGATCCTCCATCGGACGCGCCCCTCAGGCAAGGGAACCCAGGGGAGTATTTTGCTGATCCCAATATCCCCATTCAGCGAGGATTCAGATGGCCGGTCCGGGTCGGGCCGTTCGCCGCGTCCGGTGCGGCGAACGCAACGCCGCCCGGACGCCTCGGGCGGAGCGCCGCCGACCCCGGACATGGGAAGAGGTCTCGGATCCATCCGATCCGAGACCTCTGGTGGCAGGTGTAGGGTTCGAACCTACGTAGGCGAAGCCGACGGTTTTACAGACCGCTCCCTTTGGCCACTCGGGCAACCTGCCGTGCTG
>DAIESZ010000332.1 GCA_027346035.1 Propionibacteriaceae bacterium | reverse complement strand
GTGGTCGCCGTTGAACCCGGCCCAGGTCTGCGGCAACAGCTCCTGCGCGACCATCCCGGCGTCCGGGTGCTCCGAGGGCGGGTGGAGGACGTGGCCCTGCCCGCTGGGACGTTCGACTCGGCGGTGGCCGCGACGTCGATGCACTGGGTCGACCTGGCGGTCGCGCTGCCCCGCCTGCACGACGCCCTGGCCGAGCACGGTCTGCTGGCCGTGTGGCGCACCGTCTTCGGTGATCCGCGGGTCGAGACCGACTTCCGCCGGCAGGTGACGGCCATCGTGGCCCGCCGCGAGGAAGGGGTCCGGGTGGAGTCGATCCTCGATCCGCGTCCGAGCGTGGCGGAGTTGGAGGCCGGACGGTTCTTCGGCCATCTCGGCACGTGGCAGTGGCCGTGGCACATCGACCTCACACCCGGGCAGGTCGGCCGCCTGTTCGGGACCTTCAGCGACTGGAGCCCCCACGAGGTGGACGCCGTCGTGGCCGCCGCAGCGCAGGTCGGCCCGGTCGTGCGAGAGCATTACGTGACGATCCTGCACGTGCTCCGGAGGGTGTGACGCGGGCTCCCGGCGCGCGGTCCCGGCGCCCCCCGAGTGGTTCAGTCCGCCGGTTTGGTGGCCTCGATCGTGGTGGAGACGACGAAGTCGCCGCCGTGGCGTCCGGGAACCCACTGGTTGATGAACGCCCTGCTCTCACCCTTGGGGCTGAAACGGATCCCCTCGAAGCCCGCGTCGGCCATCATCTCCGCCAGATCCCACAGAGGCGATGCGCCGGCGATGCAGCTGCTGTACAGACCGGGATCGCCGCGCACGTCGTCGGGCAGGGTCGTCGACGCGACCACGTCCGACACGGCCAACCGTCCGCCCGGACGCAGCACCCGGAACGCCTCACGGAACACCGCGGGCTTGTCGGGTGACAGGTTGATGACGCAGTTGGAGATGATCACGTCGACGCTGGAGTCGGCGACGGGGAGGTTCTCGATCTCGCCGAGGCGGAACTCGACATTCGTGTAGCCGCCCGTGTCGGCGATGGCCCGGGCCCTGCTCACCATGGCAGGGGTCATGTCGACGCCGATGACCCGACCGCGCACGCCCACCACCGGGGAGGCCAGGAACGCGTCGAACCCCGAGCCGCTCCCGAGGTCGAGCACGGTCTCACCCGGTGCGAGGGAGGCGATGGCTCCGGGATTGCCGCACCCGAGGCCGAGATCGGCCCCGTCGGGCACGGACAGTAGGTCCTGTTCGGAATAGCCGAGCCGGATGGCACTGATGTGTGCCGGGGCGGGCGGGGAGCAACACGGCAGGTCGCCGGGGCCGCCCTCCCCTATCGGCTGGTCGAGCGCGGCGCGGCCGTATGTGTCCCTGACGGCGGTGCGGATGGCGTCCTCGGTGGTCTGGCTCATGATGCTCCTTGGGGAGAAGTCGCTTCGGTGACCCGTTCGGACGATCGCGCACGGCGTCGCGGGGGGACTCGGTGGTCGGCGTTGGCCCCGAGGTGCCACGTGGTGATCGGCCTGGTCGACAGGCTACGCAGTCGCGTGTCCCTCGTGACAGCGGGGTCGCCAATCCGGCGGCGGAGATGAACCACGGGTTGAGAGTCGCCCGGGCCATGCCCTGGGCGCCGGGTCAGCTCACGCAGAGGCAGAACGGGTGCCCGGCGGGGTCGAGGAAGACCCGGAAGGTGGTGCCGGGCTGGTGGGCGTGCCTGGTGGCACCCAGCTCCAGCACCTGCCCTTCCGCGGTGTCGAGATCGTCGACGATCACATCGAGGTGCATCTGTTGTGGGACGTGCTGCCCGGGCCAATCGGGGGCCCGGAAGTCGTCGACCTGCTGGAATGACAGGCACTGTCCGTCGTCGGCCCGGACCTCGGCCCACCCCTCGTCGACCTCCACCCTCCAGCCGAGCATCGCCCCGTAGAAGCGCGCAAGCGCCTCGGCGTCCGGGCAGTCGATGACGAGGCTGGGGAAACGCGCGATGGCCATGCGCCATCGTAGGCACCGGGAGCGGTCGGGAAGAACCCCCGAATCGACACGGCCCGCATGGATGTCCCCTCCGCCAGGAAGGCCCCTGGGGGGCGAGCCCGGTCCCCCACCCGCCGCGTTGCCGCAGCGACCGGGGAGCAAGCCCAGCGTGACCCATCACCCCTAGCCATCCCCGACGTGCGGCGCGGCTCGAGGCGCTGCGCGGGGCCACCCACGAACCCCGCTCACCACTACCCTGACGGTATGGGTGCAGATCCGGTGGGATCGGCCTCGGTCCCCACCACTGCGACGATCGAACGGGTCGCGCCGGCGACGGACGCGGGCACCTCCGGGCTGGGTTCGAGCACCCTCACGAGCGTCCCCACCGGCCGCGTGGTGGCCGTCCGGGGAACGGTGGTCGAGGTCGGACTCGACGGATCCGCTCCCACCATCGGCGACGAAGTGACGTGCCATCCGGCCGACGGCCGCACCATCACACTGGTCGTCCAGGCCCACCTCGGGCCCGGCCGCGCGCAGGCCATCGCGCTGAATCCCACGCGCGGGCTCGCCTGCGGGGATCCCGTCACCAGCCACCGCGAGCCGTTGTCGGTGAGGGTCGGCGAGCCCCTGCTCGGGCGGGTGGTCGATCTTCGCGGCGATCCCATCGACGCGGCCGGGCCGATCACCGGGACGCTGCGGCGTCCGGTTCGTCGACCACCCCCGGCGGTGGCGCGGCGCCGCGGATGGACCGACGTCTACGAGACGGGCATCAAGGTCATCGACCTGTTCTGCCCGTTCCTGCGCGGCGGCCGGGCCGCCGTCTTCGGCGGCGCCGGGGTCGGCAAGACCGTCGTCCTCACCGAGTTCATCCACAACGCGGTGACCCAGTTCCGAGGGGTGGCGGTGTTCGCCGGGATCGGCGAACGGTCGCGTGAGGGACTGGAGCTCCTCGACGAGATGCGCCGGATGGGCGTACTGGACCGCTCGACGCTGGTGTTCGGGCAGATGAACGAGACGCCCGGTGCCCGCTTCCTCGTCGGCGGGGCAGCGCTGACGATCGCCGAGTACTACCGCGACGATCTCGGGCGCGACGTCATGCTGGTCGTCGACAACCTCTACCGGCATGTGCAGGCGGGGATGGAGGTCAGCGGGCTGCTCGGACGCCTGTCCTCGAGGGTCGGCTACCAGCCGACCCTCGCCGCCGACCTGGCCGCGCTCGAGGAGCGCATCACCGCGACCGACCGGGGCGGCATGGTGGCGGTGCAGGCGGTCTACGTTCCCGCCGACGACTACGGCGACCCGGCTGTCACCGAGGCGTTCTGGCACGTCGACTCGGCCCTGGTGCTGTCGCGCGACGTCGCGGCCGAGGGCCTCTACCCCGCCGTCGATGCCCTCCTCTCGTCGTCGAAGGCGCTCGATCCCGCGATCGTCGGGGTCCGGCACTACGCGGTGGCGCAGGAGGCCCGTCGGGTGCTGGGCCGCTTCGAGGAACTGCGGGACATCATCTCGATGCTGGGCGTCGACGAACTCGCCGCCGACGACCGGGTCCTCGTCGCCCGGGCCCGGCGGCTGCGCAACTTCCTCACCCAGCCGTTCTTCGTCGCCGAGGGATTCACCGGGATTCCGGGCGTCCGCGTGGCCATCGGCGACACCGTCGACGGGGTCGAGGCGATCCTCGACGGGCGCTGCGACGACATGGCCGACGACGCCCTATTCATGATCGGCCCGCTCGACGGGGTGAGCCATGACTGACATGCTGCGGATGGTCATCCGTACCCCCCACGCGGCCGTGGTCGATGTCGAGATCGATGCCGCCCGGGTGCCGAGCCGCACCGGTCAGTTGGGCCTCCGGCCCCGGCAGGAACCCTTCGTTGCAGTCGTCGAGTCGGGTCTGGTCATCCTGGACGCGGGCACCGACCGGCGGTTCGCCGCGACGGCCGGCGGCCTGCTGCGCGCCGACCGCACCACCGCCCTCCTGGCCACGCCGTTCGCCGTCACGGGCGCCACCGGGGACGAGGTGCTGCGGGCGCTGGACGCCGCGCTCGCCGCCCCCGACAGTGAACTGGTCACCCGTCGGCGGATGGCCCTGCTCGAACAGCGGATCGTCCGTGAGCTGGATCCGAGTCATCGGGGGCAGCACCGTGAGGCCTGATGATTCCCTGCACCGCGGCGACCCGCGGGACCGGACCGGGCGCGACCTGGAACGACTGGCCCGGCGCCGGTCCCCGGGGCTGGCCGCGTCCATCGCGCTGATCGGCAGCGTCGGCTGGCCCATCGTCCTGCTCGCGGTCGGCGGCGCGGTCCTCGGCCGCTACCTCGACTCGCGCTGGAACCTCGGCATCGCCGCCACCCTCATCCTGCTGTTTCTCGGGGTGGGGCTGGGCACCTACATCGCCTACCGCTCGGTGAGGGGGAGATCGTGATTGGCTGGCTGTTCGCGGTCGCCGGCGTCCTGGCCGGACTCGCCCATGCTGCCGCGCTCGGGTACCAGGGACGCCGGGTGCACGCCTATGCCTGGCCGCTCCGGTTCCTCGGCGTGGGGGCGGTCCTGCTCGTCGCCGCCATGGCCGGCCAGCTGTTGCCCGCGGTGGCCGGGTGGGTGGTCGGCTTCGCCGCCGCGGGGGCACTGGCCTGGCGGAGGATGCCATGAGGCTGCGGATCTTCGACGATCAGGTGCTCGGCCGGATCGGCCCGGTGCCGATCACGCTGACCATGCTGGCCAGCGTACTCGCGAGCCTGCTGGTGGTCGCCTACACCGTGACCGTGGCCCGGGCGGTGAGCCGTCGTCCCGACAGCCGCTCGGCCTCGGTGGGGAGGATCACCCACCGCTTCGTCAGCGGGCTGGTCGCCGATGCCGCCGGACACCCCGTGCCCGGGCTCGAGACATTCGCCGGAACGCTGTTCCTGTACGTCGTCGCGGCCGCCCTGGTCGGACAACTCCCGGCCATCCCGGCGCCGACCGCCACGCTGGCCGCGACGTCGGCACTGGCCGTGCTCGTGTTCCTCGCCGTCCCCATCGCCGGCATCCGGGCGCGCGGCGTCCGGGGATATCTCGCCACCTACTTCCGCCCGAATCCGGTGCTGTTCCCGCTGCACCTCATCAGCGAGGCGTCCCGGACGCTGGCGCTGGCACTTCGTCTGTTCGGCAACATGATGAGCGGGCAGCTGGTCGTCGCGGTCATCGTCGCCCTGGTCGGCGTGCTGGTGCCCGTCCCCCTGATGGCCCTGGACCTGCTCATCGGGTGTCTGCAGGCCTACATCTTCACCATCCTCGCCAGCGTCTACATCGGCGCGGCCACCCAGATCGAATCCGCCGCCCACGATGGCTTGGAGGGCACGCCATGACCGAACACACCGTTCTCGCACTCGGGTCGATCATCATCGCCGGGATCACGATCGCCATCGGGGCATTCGGCGCCGCGCTCGGCGAGAGCCGGATCGGCGCCGCCGGAATGGATGCCCTGGCCCGCCAGCCCGACGAGGCCGGATCGATCACCCGTAACCAGTTCGTGGCCCTCGCGATGGTCGAGTCGACGGCGATCTTCTGCCTGGTGATCTCGTTGGTCCTGCTGTTCGCGAACCCGTTGTTGGGCTGAGCTCCGGTGTCCAGCACACTCGCCGACTTCCTCTTCGAAGCCGTCAACTTCCTCATCCTGGCCGTCGTCCTCGGCTACCTGTTCTTCAAGCCGGTCCGCGCCGCACTGAACCGCGAGCGGGACGACCGGGCCCGGGTCGAGGCCGACACCGCCCGCCTGCACGCGGACGCCGATGAGCTCGCCCGCAAGGCCCGGGACGCCTGGGCCGGCGTCGACGCCGACAT
This sequence comes from Propionibacteriaceae bacterium, assembly GCA_027346035.1. Lineage (GTDB taxonomy): Bacteria > Actinomycetota > Actinomycetes > Propionibacteriales > Propionibacteriaceae > JAJYQH01. The sequence continues at coordinate 2,461 of DAIESZ010000332.1, read as the reverse complement.
CGCCGAGCACCGCGAGCGGCTGCTCACGGCCGCCCACTCGGAGATGGCGCAGGTGAAGGAGCAGGCCCGGGAGGTCCAGGCCGCGGAGCGCCGGTCGTTCGAGGCCCAACTCCGTGCGGCGCGTGAGGCCCAGGCGGGCGAGCTGGCGAGCGTCATCGGCCAGGTCGCGGCCGGGTCCGTCGTCCGGCTGCTGACCACGATCGACGGTCCCGAGCTCGACAGTGCCCTGGTGCGCACCGCCTGCGCGGAGCTCGGACCCGCGCCAGGTGCGCACGGCCGGCCCGCCGACGTCGAGTCGGCCCGCCCCCTGGGAGCCGACGACCTGGCCGAACTCTCCCGGGCGCTCGGAGGGGATTTCACCCGACGGGTCGTCCCCGAACTCGGGGCGGGGGTCAGGATCACCACGGCCACCGGGCAGGTGGACGCCACGGCGGCGGGATTCGCGCGGCTGGCCGCCCGCGAGATCGCCCGGGACGCCGGCGTCCTCGACACCCGGAGCGGTGACGATGCCTGATCCCCTCCCGGTCGCCACCGACGACCTCATCCGGCGGCTCGCCGCCATGGCGCCACCCGACCTCAGTTCGGCCGTGCGCCGGCGCGGAGCGGTGTTGGCGGTCGCCGACGGGGTCGCTCACGTCGTGGGCCTCGACCGGGTCGGCTCCGAGGAACTCGTGGTGTTCGACTCCGGGGCGCGGGGCATGGCCTACGAGCTCGACACCGACGAGACCGCCGTGGTGCTCCTCGACGCCGTCGTCCCCGTGCGCACGGGTGACGGCGTCGGCACCGTCGGCCGAGGGCCCAGCGTGTCCGCGGGGCCGGACCTGCTCGGGAGGGTGATCGACCCGCTCGGCAGGCCCCTCGACGGCGGCCCCCGCGGCACCGGGGATCCCCGGCCGCTGTTCCGGGAGGCACCCAGCCTGTCGGAGCGCGCCCCGGTGACCCGACCGCTGCACACCGGGGTGATGACCATCGACGCGGCGATCCCGATCGGGAGGGGGCAGCGCCAACTCATCCTCGGCGACCGGAACGTCGGCAAGACCTCGCTCGCCCTCGACATCATCGCCGCCCAACGCGCGGGTGACGTCTTCTGCGTCTATGTGCTGATCGGCCAGCCGATGTCGCGGCTGCTGGGAGTGGTGGAGTCGCTGCGAGACGCCGCCGCGCTCGCCAACACCGTGATCGTCGCCGCGGACGCCGCCGAGGCGCCCGGCCTGCAGTACCTCGCCCCCTACGCGGGTGCGACCATCGCCGAGTCCTTCGCTGCCCGGGGCGCGGACGCCCTGATCGTCTACGACGACCTGACCAAGCACGCCGACGCATACCGCGAACTGGCTCTCCTGCTGGGGCGCGCGCCGGGCCGCGAGGCCTTCCCCGGCGACATCTTCCACATCCACGCCGAACTGCTCGAACGGGCCACCGCCCGCAGCGCGGCGTCAGGTGGGGGTTCGATCACGGCGTTCCCGGTGATCGAGACCACCGACGGGGACATCTCCGCCTACATCCCCACCAACCTCATCTCGATCACCGACGGCCAGCTGTACTTCGACACGGTGCGCTTCGAGCGCAACCAGCGTCCGGCCATCGACATCGGCCGCAGCGTCTCCCGGGTCGGGGGCGCCGCCCAGTCGGCCCCGATGCGCACGGCGGCCCGCAACCTGCGGATCGCCATGTCCCGCTTCGAGACGCTGGAGGCCCTCACCCGGGTCGGCCTCGACGTCGACCCGGTCACCCGCGCGGCGGTCGAACGCGGGCTGCTCGTCCGAGAGCTGCTGCGCCAACCCCGGTTCACCCCGCGGGGCGGCGCCCAGCAGATCCTCGCCCTCACCGCCGCCGACGCCGGGTGGCTCGACACGCTCACGCCCGCCACCGTCGCGGAGGCCACCTGGTCGGCGCTCACCAGCGTCGTCCCCGAACTGCCCGAGGTCATCGAGGCGCTGGAGGCCGGCGAGGATCCACCGGCAGGATGGACCGAGCGCTTCCACGACCTCCTCCTGCGCCATACCGGGGTGACCCCGTGAGGCGCCGCACCGAGCTGCTCCGCCAGCTCCGCTCGGTGCGGACGCTGCGCAGTGCGGTCAGCGCGATGAAGAGCATCTCGGCCCGGCATTTCCGGGAGACCCGTCGCGAGCTGGACCCGTCCGACCGCTACCGGGCCGAGGTGGAGCAGATCGCGGCCTGGTGCGGCGTCCGGCTGCAGGGCGGCGACGGCGAGGCCGGCCTGGTGGTGATCGGCGGTGAGCTGGGCCTGTGCGGTGCCTACAACAGCCGGGTGGTGGCCGCTGCGCTGGCCCGCCGGGCCGAGCTCGGTCCGGGCCCGACCCTGTGTGTGGGCCACCGGACGGCCATTATGCTGCGCCGCCGGGGGATGAGCCCCTCGACGGTGTACGCGACGCCCACCTCGGTGGCCGGGATCACCCAGACGCTGCTGCCTCTGGCGGAGGCCACCGTCAGCGCCTACCTG
>DAIESZ010000296.1 GCA_027346035.1 Propionibacteriaceae bacterium | reverse complement strand
CCCACGGCAGCGGTTCGACGCTCAGGCTTCCGCCGCGTCGAGCCCACCTTCTACTTCCTCCTCGTCCCCACCCTGATCCTGTTCACCCTGGCGATCACCCTGCCCGCCGTCATGGGCATCGTGCTCAGCTTCACCAACTCGGTCGGCTTCGGCACCTTCCGGTTCGTCGGCCTCACCAACTACCAGGCGGCGTTCTCCGACCCGTCGATCCTGCAGGCGTACGGGTTCACCTTCCTGTTCGCCGTGATCACCGTGGTCGTGGTCAATCTCGCCGCGTTCCTGCTGGCGGTGGCGCTCACCGCCCGGATCAAGGCCCGCACCGCGCTGCGCACGACGTTCGTGGTGCCGATGGTGATCTCGGGAATCGTCATCGCCTACGTGTTCAGCTACCTGTTCGGCACGAGCGTGCCGGCCCTGGCCACGGCCATGGGCGTCGGTCCGCTCGAGCAGTCGATGCTCGCCACCCCCAACCTGGCGCTGGTCGCCCTGGTGATCGTCGCGGCGTGGCAGGCGATCCCGAGCGCACTGCTCATCTACATCGCCGGGCTGCTCTCCATCCCCGCCGAGGTCTACGAGGCGGCGTCCCTCGACGGTGCGGGCGGGTGGCGTCAGTTGCGGTCCATCACCATGCCCCTGGTCGCCGGCTACATCGTCATCAACGTCATCCTCGGCTTCAAGGGCTTCCTCAACGTGTACGACATCATCGTCGGGCTCACCGGTGGAGGTCCCGGAACATCGACCGTCAGCGTGGCGATGTCCATCTTCAACGGCTTCAGCGGTGGCGACTACGCCTATCAGATGGCCAACGCGACCATCTTCTTCATCATTGCCGTGGTGATCGCGCTCCTGCAGCTGCGGTTCACCCGGGGGAAGGCGACATTCTGATGACCACGACCTCGTTCGACGCGGCGAGCCGGAGCGCTCGCACGACCACCAGAAGCGGCCGACGACGTCGTCGCGCCCGGCCCGCGGGGTCGGTCAACTGGCCCCTGACGATCATCCTGGCCGTGTGCGCACTGACCGTGATCGTGCCGATCTACGTCACCGTGTCGATGGCGTTCAAGACGACCAAGCAGGCGGTGAACGGCAACGCGTTCGAGCTGCCCGCGCCGTTCAGCGTCTCCGGCTTCGAGCAGGCCTGGACGCTCACCGACTTCCCGCGCAGCTTCGCGCTCTCGGTGTTCGTCGCCGTCGTCGCGGTGGCCGGAACCGTCGTGCTCAGCGCCTGGGCCGCGTACGCGATCTCGCACAACTGGCAGCGCCGGTTCTTCCGCTGGTCGTTCTTCTATCTGCTCGCGGCGATGTTCCTCCCGTTCCCGGTCGTCGCGCTCCCGCAGGTGAAGCTGACCGGCATGGTGCACCTGGACAACCCGATCGGCGTCGCCATCCTGCACGTGATGTTCCAGCTGTCGTTCAGCGTCATGCTGTTCACCGCGTTCCTGCGCTCGATCCCCGGCGAGCTCGAGGAGAGCGCCCGGATGGACGGCGCCACCACCTGGCAGGTGTTCTGGAAGCTGATCTTCCCGTTGCTCGCACCGATGAGCGCCACGGTCGGCATCTTCGCCTTCCTCGCCTCCTGGAACGACTACATGATGCCGTCGCTGATCACCTCGAACCCGCAACTGCAGACGCTCCCCGTGCTCCAGCAGATCTTCCAGACCCAGTTCTCCAACAACTACAACGTCTCGTTCGCCTCGTACCTCATGGCGATGGCGCCCTCGATCATCGTCTATCTGTTCACGCAGCGCTGGGTGATGGCGGGCGTCACCCAGGGTGCCATCAAGTAACGGCCCGACCGCTCGTCCCCGATCATCGAAAGGAATCACCCGTGGCACAGCTTCTCGCGGAACCGACCGGGACCGCCTTCCTGCACGACGACGCGTCCTGGTGGCGCCAGGCCGTCGTCTACCAGATCTATCCCCGCAGCTTCGCCGACGCCAATGGCGACGGCACCGGTGACCTGGCCGGCATCCGCTCGCGCGTCGACTACCTCGCCGGGCTCGGGGTGGACGCGGTCTGGCTTAGCCCGTTCTACCCGTCGGCGCTGGCCGACGGCGGCTACGACGTCGCCGACTACCGCGACGTCGATCCCCGGATCGGGACGCTCGACGACTTCGACGCGATGGTGGCGTCCCTGCACGCCCGGGGCATCCGGGTGATCGTCGACATCGTTCCGAACCACACATCGAACCTGCACGCCTGGTTCCGGGAGGCCCTGGCCGCCGGGCCGGGCTCCGCGGCGCGTGAACGCTACATCTTCCGCGACGGCACCGGACCGGACGGATCCCTTCCGCCGACCGACTGGGTGTCGATGTTCGGGGGATCGGCCTGGGAGCGCGTGCCCGACGGCCAGTGGTACCTGCACAACTTCGCCGTCGAGCAGCCCGACCTGAACTGGACGAGCCCCGAGGTTCGCGCCGACTTCGTCACGACGCTGCGGTTCTGGGCCGACCGCGGGGTCGACGGCTTCCGGATCGACGTCGCGCACATGCTCACCAAGGATCTGAGCGAGCCCCTGCCCTCCACCGCCGAGCTGGCCCTGTTGCCGCGGGACGGCAACCACCCGCTGCTCGACCGCGACGACGTCCACGAGGTCTACGCCGAATGGCGGGAGGTGTTCGACTCGTACGATCCGCCGAGAACCGCGGTCGCGGAGGCGTGGGTCGACCCGTCCCGGGTGCCGCTGTACGCCAGCCCGAGCAGCCTCGGTCAGGCGTTCAACTTCGACCTGCTGCTCGCGGACTTCGACGCCGTCCAGTTCCGCGACATCATCACCGCGAGCCTCGACCTGGCCGCGCGGTCGGGGTCGTCGAGCACCTGGGTGCTGTCGAACCATGACGTGGTGCGGCACGCGACGCGCTACGCCCTGTCGTCGGCGCGGACCGGCGACCAGCACCCGGACGCCACCATGGCGAGTGCCGCGTCGGCGTGGCTCCGGTCGCGCGGCGCCGACCCGGCGCTGGACCGCGAGCGGGGGGAGCGGCGGGCTCGGGCCGCCACGCTGCTGATGCTCGGACTGCCGGGATCGGCCTACCTCTACGAGGGCGAGGAGCTGGGGCTGCACGAGGTGGCCGAGATTCCCGACGACCAGCGACAGGACCCGACGTTCTTCCGCACCGGCGGCGCCGAGATCGGCCGCGACGGATGCCGGGTGCCGCTCCCGTGGACCCCCGGCGGCACCTCCTTCGGGTTCGGTCCCGGTGCCGCGCACCTGCCCCAGCCGGAGTGGTTCACCGACCACGCGGTGGCGCTGGAGGATCGGGACCCCGACTCAACCCTGTCGCTGTATCGCCGGGCCCTGGCCCTGCGGCACGCGCTGCAGGCCGACGAGCGACTGACCTGGATCGCGACCGGACGCGACGATGTGCTGCGTTTCGCCCGGCCCGGCGGCTGGGAGGTGGTCACCAACTTCGGGATGCAGGACTACCCCCTGGACCCCACCGCCCGCGTCGTCGTGAGCTCGTCGGAGTTCGCGGGGACGCTCGCCGGCGAGAGCACCGTGTGGATCGCGCCCGAGGACTCGAGCTGACTACGCGCCGAGCAGGGTGCGCAGCGTCCGGGCGTTGCGCACCGCGTTGCCCCCGCCGTCGTTGTTGAAGTAGGCGTACACGTCGCGGCCCTGCCCCTCCCACTCGCGGACGCGCTCGGCCCACCAGCGCAGGTCGTCGTCGGAGTATGAGCCGGCGTAGAGGCCGTGCTGGTCGGGACCGTGCAGCCGGACGTACACGTTCGGGGCGGTGGCCCTCAGGACGCAGGGCAGATCGGCGCCCGACATCACGACATAGGCCGCCTGATGGTGTTCGAGCAGGCCGAACACCTCGTCGCAGGCCCACGACGGGTGCCGGAACTCGACGGCGGTGGGCATCCACCAGGGCAGGAGGCCGAGGAAGTGGTCGAGCCGGGCGTCGTCCCGCTCCATGTCGGGCGGCAGCTGCACGAGCAGCATGCCGCGCTTGTC
>DAIESZ010000285.1 GCA_027346035.1 Propionibacteriaceae bacterium | reverse complement strand
GGAACACTTCCTCCATGGAGATCCGGGTGACGTCGTAGCTGCGCACCTGGACGCCGGCGGCGAGCAGGTCGCGCAGCACGTCGTTCGGTTCGACGTCGTCGCGGAAGTCGAGTTCGGCGTAGTTGCGCTCGTGCACCACCGGGTCGTACCGGTCGGACGCCGGCAGGTCGCCGGCGAACTCGAGCCGGATCCGCCGGCCGCCGTACTTGTCCTGCACGTCGGGAATGGTGCCGTACGCCTCAGCGCGCCCGTCCTTGAACAGCAGGATGCGGTCGCACAGGCGCTCGACCTCGTCCATCTGATGGCTGATGAACACGATCGACGACCCGCGGGCCTTCTGCTCGTCGAGCAGGTCGAGCAGCAGCCGCCGGGTGACCGGGTCGAACCCCTTGGTCGGCTCGTCGAGGATGAGGATGGCCGGGTCGTTCATGATCGTGACGCCGAGCTGCACCTTCTGCTGCTCGCCGCCCGACAGCTTGTCGAGGCGCACCCGCGCCTTGCTGCGCAGGCCGACCTGTTCGAGGTAGCGCAGCGACCAGGCGACGGCGTCCCGCTTGCCGAGCCCCTTGAGCCGGCCGAAGTAGGCCATGACGTCGATGACCGATTCCTTCTGGTAGAGGCCGCGCTCCTCGGGGAGGTAGCCGAGTCGCGCCGACTGGCTCGGGTGGAACCGGCGTCCCTCGACGAGCAGCTGCCCGGCGCTCGGCTCGTAGATGCCGAGCAGCGCCCTGATCGTCGTGGTCTTGCCCGAGCCGTTCGAGCCGAGCAGCCCGAACGTCTCGCCCTCGACGACGTCGAAGGACAGGTCCTCGATGACCGTGAGGTCGCCGAATCGCATCGCGAAATCGCGGACCTCGATGATGGCGCCCATGTCACCCCCCGGAGTGTGCAGACCCCCAGCCAACCACACGGGGCAGCCGTTCCGGGGCGTCCCCCTCAGTCAGTCGCCCTTGGCGACCTGGGCGAGCAGCCCGTTGAGGAACGCCGGGGAGTCGTCGGTCGACAGTTCGTCGGCGAGGAGCACGGCCTCGGCGATCGCCGCCTCGGGAGCGACGTCGGTGTAGTCGATCTCGAACACCGCGATCCGCGCGAGGTTGCGGTCGACGCCGGCCAGCCGCTCGAGCGGCCAGTCGGGCGCCGTGGCGCGGCGGATGCGCTCGTCGATGCCCGCAGCGTGCTCGGCCACGCCCCGGACCAGGGCGACGGTGAACTCCCGGACGGGAGGCTCGCCCCCGCGGACGTGCTCGTCGAGGATGACGAGGGGGTCGACCCCCTTGGCCTCGGACTCGAACAGCACGTCGAGGGCGCGCTTGCGCGCCTTGGTGCGGGCCGACATGGGCTTGTGCACCTGAATGTCGCCGGACACCTTCTCGAACTCGGCGCCCTCGCCGGTGACCGCCCGGGACCCCGTCCCGCCGCTCCGCCGCGGGCCGGGGGCTGCAACGTGGGGCATCAGGCCTGCACGCGGCCCAGGTAATCGCCCGTGCGGGTGTCCACCTTGACCCGCTCCCCCGTCGTGATGAACAGGGGGACCTGGATCTGCTTGCCCGTCTCGAGCGTCGCGGGCTTGGTGCCGCCGGTGGAGCGGTCTCCCTGCAGGCCGGGCTCGGTGTAGGTGATCTCGAGCTCGACCGAGGCGGGCAGGTCGATGTAGAGCGGGTTGCCCTCGTGCAGCGCGACCGTGGCCGTCTGGTTCTCGAGGAGGTAGTCCTTCGCGTCGCCGACGGTCTCTTCCGGGATCGTGAGCTGGTCGTAGGTGGTCGAGTCCATGAAGACGAAGGCATCGCCGTCGTGGTAGAGGTACTGCATGTCGCGGCGGTCGACCGTCGCGGAATCGACCTTGGTGTCGGAGTTGAAGGTCTTGTCGACCACCTTGCCGCTCAGCACGTGCTTGAGCTTGGTGCGCACCACCGTGTTGCCCTTGCCGGGCTTGTGGTGCTGGAACCAGATCACCTGCCACAGCTGACCGTCGAGGTCGAGCACCATGCCGTTCTTCAGATCGTTGGTCGAAACCACGGTAAGGTCCTTTCTATAGCCATCCCGGCGGCGGCCACAACGGCGACCCAGTCTAGACCACCGTGGATGGGCGGAAATGCGGCGCCGGTGTGACCGCCGGCGGTGCTTGAATCGAGGTGTCGGGGCGCCTGCGGCATTCCAGGTATCACCCGGTGTCGCCCGATCCCGCCCCGGCCAGAGGGAGTGGACATGCCCGAAGGGTTTGATCCTCAGCGGCTCGAGCCGGACGCCGGCCGGGCCGCACCGGCCGATCCCTGGCATCCCGATCCCTCGAGCACTGTCGCGTCCGTCGCACCGGACGCCGCGTTCCCGCAGACCGGCTGGTCGGCCACCGTGATGGACGCCGACGGAACCGCCTGGGATGCCCCGACCGACGGGCCCGGACCCTCCTACCAGTGGGCACCACCGTGGGCCGACGTGGGGTCCCCGGCCGTGGCCGGCATCGGTGAGCCGGCACCGGCGACGACCCCCGGGCCGTCGGCGTCCCCGACCCCGGTCGGACGCCGCCTGCTCCCCGGTGCTCGCCTCGGGGTCACGGCCTTCGGTATGGTCACCGCGATGACGCTCGCGTGCGTCTACCTCGCCTGGTGCGCGGGGCGCTGCGCCGGCATGGCGCTGGTGACC
>DAIESZ010000210.1 GCA_027346035.1 Propionibacteriaceae bacterium | reverse complement strand
TTCGCGGGCGGGATCCGGGCCGTCACCGAGCGGCTCACCCGGCTCGGCCTGCAGCTCGGGGGCGCCGTTTTCGTCGACGGGTCGGGCCTGTCCCGCAGCGACCGGATCAGCCCGGCCCTGGTCACCGCGATCATCCACCGTGCCGCGACCACGCCCGACCTCAGGCCGATCCTCGACGGGCTGCCGGTCGCCGGGGTCAGCGGCACGCTGGCGATGCGCTTCTTCGTGCCCCTGGCCGCCGCCGGCCGGGGGCTCGTGCACGCGAAGAGCGGCACCCTCACCCACGTGTCGAGCGAGGCCGGCTATGTCACCACGGCGAGCGGGGCCCTGCTCGGGTTCGCGTTCATCGTCAACGGCGCCGCCCCGAACGCCCCCATCACGAACACCAGCGTCGGCACGAACGACTGGAACATGCGCAACTACCTCGACGAGGTGGCCAGCGTCCTGGCGGGCTGCGGATGCTCATGAGCGACGACATCCCCAGGGTCGACTGGCGTGTCGCCGAGGCCACCGGACGCCGGCTGGTCCGGCCGGGCCCGGTGCTCGACGCTGTCTCGCGCGACCGGCTGGTGGCAAGCCTGCGCGCCGCTGCCCGGCGGGCCGTCGCGCTGGGGGAGGACGCCGCCGGGATCGCGGCGTGCGGGGACTCGCTGGAACTGGTGGTCGACCGGCCGGGATGGGTCCGCGCGAACACCCTGCTGGCGGCCGGCCTGCTGGAACCGCTCTACCGGGAGTCCGGAGCGGTGACGCCGCGCGGCGCGGTGGCGGCTGCCGCGCTGGGTGCGGAAGTGGGCGGCGTCCTCGCCGTGCTCGCCGGCCGGGTGCTCGGGCAGTTCGACCCGTTCACCCCACCGGGCCGGCTCTACCTGGTGGCGCCCTCGATCGTCGAGGTCGAGCGCGCGCTGGGGGTCGTCCCCCGGGACTTCCGGCTGTGGGTGTGCCTGCACGAGCAGACCCACCGCCTGCAGTTCACGGCGGCCCCCTGGCTGGCGCGACACCTGTCGGGCATGGTCGCCGAGCTGGTGCTCAGTGACGACGACCGGGGCGTCCCCGATGTGCTGAAGGACCTCGTTCGACGGCCGCGTGGGTTGGGGCCGCGGACCATCGACGAGGTGTTCCGGTCACCGGCCCAGCAGAGCCTGTTCGCCCGCGCGAACGCGGTGATGGCGCTGCTCGAGGGACACGCGGACATCATGATGGACCGTGCCGGTGCGGGTGCCATCCCGACGCTCGGTACCATCCGCGAGTGCTTCGAGCGGAGGCGCAGCACGACGATGCTCGCCTCGCGGCTGGGACGCCTGCTCGGGCTCGACCGCAAGCTGGCCCAGTACCGCGAGGGGGCCGCGTTCTGCGCCGCGGTGATCGAGCGCGTCGGTGTTGAAGGACTCAACGCGGTGTGGACCTCGGCCGAGCGGTTGCCCAGCCCCGACGAGATCGGCCACCCGGAGGCCTGGGTGGCCAGGGTGCTCGGCTGACATGGCACGGCGTGCCCTGTCGCGGGCATCCCTCGCCGTCGTGCAGGCGGTCACCCCGGTGCTGAGCGATCGCCCCACTCGGATCGGCGTCTCGGGTGGTGCCGATTCGATGGCGCTGGCGGCCGCCGTCGCGCGCGTCGCGGCCGCGCGTCCGGTCGAGGCCCTCGTCGTCGACCACGGCCTGTGGCAGGGGTCCGGCGAGCACTCGCGGCGGGTCGCCGCACAGGTCGAGGGTCTCGGCCTGCCCGTCGGGATCGCCCGGGTCGAGGTCGACGCCCGCGACGGAGGAATCGAGTCGGCGGCCCGCACCGCCCGGCACCACGCGCTGTGGCTGACCCCGGCGACCCGCGGCCGTGCCATCGAGGAGGTGTGGCTCGCCCACTCCCTCGACGACCAGGCCGAAAGCGTGCTGCTGGGCCTCGCCCGGGGGTCGGGCACACGCTCGCTGGCCGGGATGGCCTCCCGGCGTCGCGAACGGATGCCGGGGGTTCCCGCGGACGCCGAGGTCGTGCGGCCGCTGCTGGGCCTGCGCCGATCGGTGCTGCGCGAGGCCTGCGCCGATTGGGGCATCCGGGTGTGGGACGACCCCGCGAACGCCGACCCGAGGTTCCTGCGGTCCGCGGTGCGCGCCGACGCCATCCCCGCGCTCGTCGGCGTCTTCGGTGACGCCGTCATCGAGGCCTTGGCCCGCACCGCCGACCTGGCCAGGGCGGACGCCGACGCGCTCGACACCCTCGCTGGGGTGGCCGCGGCCGCGGCGCTCGAGGGCGACCGGCTCCGCGTCGAGGCGATCGATGGGCTGCCGGAGGCCCTGCGTTCCCGCGTGGTGCGGGGTTGGCTGGACGCCGCCGGCTGCCCCGAGGTGCACCGCCGCCATGTCGCCGCGGTGCTCGAGCTCGTCGACGACTGGCACGGCCAGGGCCCGCTGCACCTGCCGGGGGGGGTCCGCGTCGAGCGGAGCGGGGGGCTGCTCGTGGCCTCGGGACCGGCCCGCGGCCTCGCGGCGTTGGGGCCGCTGGGGTAGCCTGCTCGGGTGCGAGCCGCAGACATTGCCGACGACATCCAGCGCGTGCTGTTCACCGACGATCAGGTGCAGGCCAGGGTGGCCGAACTGGCCGCGCGGGTCGACGCCGACTACGCCGAGCGCGACGTGCTGCTCGTGGGGGTGCTCAACGGGGCACTGATGGTGATGGCCGACCTCTCCCGCGCCATGTCCCGTCACTGCGCGATGGACTGGATGGCCGTGTCGTCCTACGGTTCCGGAACCCGCAGCTCCGGCGTGGTCCGCTTCCTCAAGGACCTCACGGTCGACATCGACGGCCGTCATGTGCTGGTCGTCGAGGACATCATCGACACCGGCCTCACCCTCAGCTACCTGGTGAGCAACCTCCGCAGCCGCCAGCCGGCATCGCTCAACATCCTCACGATGTTCCGCAAGCCCGACGCCGCCACGACCGAGGTCGAGGTCAAGTACGTCGGCTTCGACATCCCCAACGAGTTCGTCGTCGGCTACGGACTCGACTTCGCCGGTCACTACCGCAACCTGCGCGACGTGGTCACCCTGGCACCCCACGTGTACAGCTGAGCCGGCGATGGACATCGTCGACGCACGACGCCTGCGGGCCGCGATGGACGCCGCCGGACGCACCTGGCAGCCCCGGTCGGGTGATCGGTTCGCCGTGCCCGACCGCGATCTCGACGACCAGGTGTTCGTCGTCTCCGAGATGACCATCGACATCGAACAGGCCACCGGCGGGGCGATCATGAAGTTCAACGGCACCACCGAGTGGGCCCTCGACAGCATCGCCGCGGCCGAGGTGCTGTGGTTGCCCCGCGAGGACCAGCTGAGGGAGCTGCTCGGCGTCCGGTTCGGCAGGCTCGAGGCCGTCGCCGGCCCGGCGGGTGGGTTCGCGGTCGTCCTGACCGATGGGAGCCGCCACGTCCACGTCGACGCCGAGCGCGCCTATCTCCTCGCCGTGCTCGGCGCGCTGGAAGCCTGAGCCGCTTCGCCGTGAGCGGATCCTCGGGGTGTCAAACCCGTCTCGGGTAAACTCACTGTGCCTTGCACCGCTGCCTGCGGATGCTGTCGAGCGATGATCGGAAACGAATGAAGAACACACAACGCGGCCTGCGGGGACCACTCGTGTGGATCCTGGTGTCGATGGCCGTGATCTTCGGTGTCATGAGCCTGGTCAACCGCGCATCCAGCTACAGCACGGTGCCCACGTCGCAGGTGCTGTCGATCCTCGACGGCAACCAGAAGCTCAGCGAGGTCATCCTCGTCGACGGCGACCAGACCATCAAGGTCACCACGGCCGACGGCAAGAAGTACGAGGCCGACTGGGTCGGCAACCAGAGCCAGCAGATCATCG